>CAZDHV010000087.1:0-12308 GCA_964505335.1 uncultured Saprospiraceae bacterium
TTATCTCAGCTTCGGTGTCTTTAGTTCGGCTATGAACTATGGTAACTGTGCAATTGCCCACATCACGCTTTTGACTCAGCAATATAGACATTGGCATCCCTACTATGTTGCTACGGCCTATTACCACACACTTCTTACCACTGGTTTCAATCTTATAGCGTTCCAGCATGACGAGTATTCCTTGAGGTGTCGCAGGCAGGTAAGCCGGCAAGCCTAATGCCATCCTTCCAAAATTCATCGGATGAAACCCGTCCACATCTTTAACAGGATCTATTGCTAAGTTCACCGCTTCAGGATCAATATGTCGCGGGAGTGGTAACTGAACGATGTACCCATCTACAGTCTCGTCTTCATTGAGATCCTTGACGAGGTCAAGTAACTCCTCCTGTGTCATAGACTCATCTTTTTTGATCAGTGTAGATTCAAATCCCACTTCATCGCAATACTTCACTTTGCTTTTCACATAGGACTGGCTGGCAGGATTATCTCCTACCAATACTGCTGCAAGATGCGGTACTTTGCCGCCTTCGTCCTTTATTTTCTCCACTTCTGCGCTGATCTCCTTTCTTATAGTAGCTGCAAGTGACTTCCCGTCTATGATGGTCATAAGTTTACTTAAGATCGTGTAAATATCACAAATAATGTATAGTCCTGAATGTTCAATAACTTCATTTCATAAAAAGATCTCATGGTCAAGGAAATATTCTTGCTTTTAGTCGTGGTAATGGGCTGTAAATCAATAAGTCCTAAAGATTCCCCAGAGGATGAATTCGTAGTTGCTTTTGGATCTTGTAATCATCAGTGGGATCCACAAACTATATGGGCTGAAGTCATCAAAAACGATCCTGATCTCTGGATGTGGACAGGCGATATCGTTTATGCTGATACCGAAGACATGGACAAACTTAACAGAGACTATAATCACCTCAAGACCACACCTGGATATCAGAGTCTACTCGTACAATGTCCCGTTGTTGGCGTATGGGATGATCATGATTATGGCGCTAATAATGCTGGCAAAGACTATCCAAAGAAGGATGAGAGCAAGGAAGCGCTATTCCGATTTTTGGATGTTTCTGTTGACAACCCTGCTGGTCAAAGGCCTGGTGCATATCAGAGCTATGACTATGTACACAAAGATGTCCAGATTAAGCTCATTCTACTCGATGTCAGATATTTCAGAGATGATATAGGCACAGCTGGTGGAACCATATTGGGTGAAGAGCAATGGAAGTGGCTTGATCAAGAAACTCAGAGCAATGCAGATCTTACCATAATTGCAGGAGGCATCCAGTTCTTGCATACGGAGCATCGATTTGAAAAGTGGTACAACTATCCGCAAGAATATCAGAAATTACTCGATCTGATAGATCGAAATGATAGTAGCAATGTAATACTGATCAGTGGGGATCGCCATATCGGAGAAATTGCTCAATACAGTTATCCAGATGGGCAGGTAATCCATGAAGTCACCGCCAGTGGCCTAACCCACTCCTATGAAAAATCCACAGAGACCAATAGCCTGAGGGTCGGTCCACTGATTAAGACCATCAATTTTGGTGTGTTACGGATCACGGATGAGATCGTCCACCTCGAACTACACAATCAGCACAATCAGGTGGTGTCACATCATGAGATACGGCTGGAGTAACTAATTGTTGACTATTTGATTGATCGCTTTTTACTATCCTTTTTCGATCTAACCCTCTTGGCATTCTCAATCAAGAAAGGATAGGCTCTTCAGACCATTAATATACAGATGTCGCTGAATTATTGGACTTACCCTGACAAACATGTTCATTTTAGTTAATAAACAGCCAAATATTAGAAATCATTTACTAATTTTATAAGGTTCCAATAGATCGATAAATGTTAGAAATCAGAAAAATATTATCTGAATATGACGAGATAGACCACACTAAAGAGAAGGTTGCTTTGGCATCCGTGGTTAGCGTAGAAGCTTCTTCATATAGAAGAATTGGTGCCAGAATGTTGGTTAGAAGTAATGGGATATGGACAGGGGGTATAAGCGGGGGATGTTTAGAAGGTGATGCACTCAAACAGTCATTAAATGCCATTTACAGGAACAAGTCCTCGATAGTGGTATATGACACCATGGATGATGATCAGAATCAGATCGGTATAGGTTTAGGTTGCAACGGTAGAATTGAGGTGTTATTCACTCCTATCGATCCTACGGATCCCAATAATGAAATTGAACTACTTCGGTCAATACTTAATGCAGAAGCTCCCACTATCATCGCAAAAGTTATTGCTGAAGATGATAAGCGTTTGTCGATAAGTAAACTGATAGATCATACTAATCCCTCATTAGAGTTTCTGAATGTCAATAAGGACAATCTCCATGATGCCATCAATACTGTATTGGCTAAAAAAGCGCCACGAATCTTCGATCTTCCTACTGATGATCAAGAAATCAAAGTCTTGCTCGAATTCATCAGACCAGAAACCAGATTAATCATTGTCGGTGATAACTATGACGTTAGCGCCATGACAAACGTGGCGGCAACCTTAGGCTGGGAAATCTGGGTAGTAGGCCGAATGAAGAAATTGACCAAGGAGATCGTGAGAAAGGTTAGGAAGGTAATCCCATTTGAAGAGCACATTAAAGTCTTGCCTCATGAATACACTGCTGTTATATTGATGTCACATGACTACAAATGGGACATGACCATATTGCAGCACTTTTTGGAATACCAGCCTCCATATCTCGGCATGTTAGGACCTAAAAAGCGGACTGACAAAATGAGTAAAGAGTTAGAGCAAGATTTAGATTCTTTTGATTTTATACATAGTCCTACTGGTTTAGAAGTTGGTGCAGAATCCCCTGAAGAGATATCACTATCAATTGCCTCAGAGATTCTTGCCGTATTCAGACATAAAGGAGGCCGTCCGTTAAAAGAAAAAACAGGTCCAATTCATGAGCGTGAATAACTCAGACGTCTTATGAATCAGCAAACAATCCGAATCTAATGATAGACGTACAGGGCGCCTTAGAAATCATCAATAGCAATCTTGGCAACTATGGCACAGAGACCATAGCATTGTCAGAGGCCATTGGTCGAATACTGAAAGAGGAATGGCATACAGATAGGCCATTACCTCCGTATAATCGTGTCACCATGGATGGCATTGGCATTAGATTTACTGATTTTTCACGAGGTCAAAGGACGTATAAAATACAGGGCGTCGCTGCAGCTGGTGACGCACAGATCGAATTGCAGCAAGATGGGGGCTGTTTAGAGGTTATGACGGGTGCTATACTACCTAATGGTTGCGATACTGTCATCAGATACGAAGACTTGAGCATAGAAAATGGACAAGCTACTGTAAATATTGACCAAGTTAATAAGGATCAAAATGTCCACTTTCTGGGCATTGATCGTAAAGAAGGAGAAGAGGTCGCTCGAGCAAATACGATCATTTCTTCAGCAGAAATTGGTTTAGGAGCTAGCATTGGTCAAAAAATGGTAGAAGTGGCTAAGCTCCCTAATGCCATTGTGATTTCAACAGGCAATGAACTGGTTCCTATTGATCAAAAACCTCTTGTTCATCAGATCCGCAAGTCCAATATCTATCGTATCAGCACTGTTCTAAGCTCATTGGGTATCTCATGTGATGCTGCTCATCTTGACGATGACAAGGCAGAGATAAAAGCTAAAATGGCTCAGTATCTCAATGACTATGATATTGTCCTACTCAGTGGTGGTGTATCTAAAGGAAAATTTGATTTCCTCCCACAAGTATTAGATGAGTTAGGCGCAGAAAAGTTGTTCCATAAAATTGCTCAACGGCCGGGCAAACCATTCTGGTTTGGTCGAAAAGACCAGTGTACGATCTTTGCTTTTCCCGGCAATCCTGTATCATCATTTGTTTGCATGCACAGATACTTTGTTGAGTGGTTAGGCAATACACTCGGCGTGCCCCTCAGGAGACCGATGTTCGCCACCCTTACCGACGAGGTGACATTTAAACCGGACCTGACTTACTTCCTCGAAGTCAAAATCTCTTGTTCAGCTGAAGGGAAGTTATTGGCTTCTCCGCAAATAGGTAATGGATCTGGCGATCTGGCTAATTTAGTAGATGCCGACGCTATCATTGAATTACCGAGAGGAAGAAATGTGTATAAGACAGGTGAAGTTCATCCTATTTACTTCTACCGCTAATGTAGCTAGCGGATCAGAGGAGGTCATAAGAGCGAATTGAATCAAACGCTCAACTAAACCACCTAAAGTGGAATATATTTAGTTGGCTCTTTTTCGAAGCTGACCTTGCAGCCATCACAGCAGAAATAAACCTTCTCCCCAGCGTGCTCCAGTATATGTTTAGCCGTGCTTTTCTGTATCGGAATATTACAGACTGGATTCATATAATAGTCAGCGTTGGGTGCCTCGAGCACTGTAGTATCTGACGTACCAACTTGACTATCTAACCTGAACTGCTTAATGATTTCAGCCAAGATGCTTATAGCCACTTCTTCTGGTAATTTAGCACCCAGATCGAGCCCTGCAGGAGTCTTAATTTTCTTCAATTCATCGAAGCCCAACCCCTTATCTCGTCTTAGATCAGTGAATATTGACTGCGCCTTCTTTCTACTTGATACAAAAGCCAAGTATTGACTGCCCATACTTATCGCCTTGTGAAGTGCTTCTAAATCCCCTTCGCCTTGGGTACAGACAATGACAAAACTGTTCTTATGCTTCTCATCTACCTCATAGTCGGCTACATCATAGCAATTGTCAGCAGTAGGATACACCACCTTGTCGATTTTGCTTTGGACGGCATCAACTCGATAGTCCATGGCTTTTGCAATTTTGGCCAAGGCCATTCCTATATGTGAGTTACCAAAAATGACAATATGTGGTTTAGGAATTACTGGTTCGATATAAGCTTCGACTTCTCCGCCGCTCTGACAGGTCATACTATATATTTTAGTGTTTGGAAAAGTGCTTTCCGTCCTCTGAGGACTGATGGTGACAAATCTCGGTTTCTGATCTTTCAGCGCTAACAAGGCCTCCTTTAAGATAATGCCCCTGGTACACCCTCCACCAATCCAGCCGTCTATATTCCCATCAGCAGTTATGATAGCCTTATCCCCAGGCTTACCAGATGAGGGCGTTCTTCGCCTCACGATCATAGCGGTAGCATATGGCTCCCGATCTATGCTCAGTTGCTTTAATCTATCGACAAACTCGTTACGCATTTGATAATATATGTTCCAATTCCAGCAAACTACTAAAATTATGGGCTGAACCAAAATGGCTTAATGAAGGTAATGCCGTCTTCATACCTCGCTGAATAGGCTCGTATCCTTTCATCCCTTTTAATGGGTTCAGCCAGATCAATTTCTTAGACTTGAGTTTTATTTTTTTAATAGCTTCATCCAGTACTTCAGGTTCACCTGTATCGAGACCATCACTCAAGACCAAGGTCATCGTCTTACCATTAAGGTATCGCTTAGCATACTCGTCATTAAACTTCTGAAGCGACTCTCCAATCTTAGTTCCTCCTGACCAATGGCGCGCATTAGTAGAAACCAATGCTAAGGCGAGACTCATATCCTTCTGAGAGATATAATCAGTGATCCTCATTAGTCTTGTGCTGAATGTGAAGACCTCTACCTGTTTAAAGTGAGAACGTAGGGCTAACATAAATTTCAATAGATAGAAGGAATACTTGTCCATTGAACCACTCACATCTAAGAGAATCAACAGCCTGAACTTATCTCTCTTTTTGTCTTTACGCACGAGGTTGAGGATATTCCCACCTTTTTGGATGTTCTTCCTGATTGTCCCTGAGATATTGATCACTCCTCGTTTAGACTTTTTGCGTCTTCGTTTGATGCGCCAACTCATCTCTCGGACTAATTTTTCCGAGATTCTATCCAACTCAATCGATTGTGCTATTGTCAATAGGGAGAAGTCAGTCTGTTTTGCGGCGTCACTAATATTAGCGCCTGAGGTGGTCTTGGAGTCTATACTTTTTTCTGATTGTTTATCGTCTCCGACACCGAGCATTACAGCAGTACTTTTCTTAGGTACTGAGAAGGTGTTTTTGTTTTTCTTGGTTGTCTTATCCTGGATTATGGTGCCTTTTTGTCTCCAGAATTTTTTGTACAGACTCTTAAACGCATCACGCTCATCCGCATCTCGACAAAACAAGGACATTAGGGCATGTTCAAATATGTCCTTATCTAACCAAAGTTCACATAAAGAGGCCGCTACGGTATCCTTGGTACATTGAATGCCAGTGGAGAACCCTTCTCCTCGGGCAATTCTTACAAAGCTCACTAGGGCCTCGGTAAAAGAATTGAAATCGGTATAATGCTTCAATTAGCTCAAGTTAGTCTTGACCTGCTTCTTTGCGAGCCTGCTTCATTGCGGCTATTCGTGCCTTAACAGCATCTACAGAATTACCTTCTTTCTTCCTAGTTCCAGGCAAGTCAACAGCCTTATAGTGAGCTCTGCTCTTTTCGCCCTCTGCTAATCTTATTTTGTCTAATTCTTCATATTCTTTTAAGGACATTTCTGAATGTTTTATGAGTTGAATAATTGTTCTTTCACATTTTTTATATCATCATTTGACTTCAGCAAACATGATAAACTCTTGTACATGGCATCGCTCTCTCCATTGAGCGCGGCTATTCCGCGAGCCCAATCTATAGTTTCCGCTACACCAGGCGTTTTGTCAAGATTTAGCTTTCTAATATCTTGAATATGCTGAGCTATCTGCTCGGCTAGCTTTTCTTCAATATCAGGATGATGTTTTTTGATGATTTTCATCTCTTTGTTCATTGAAGGATAATCCACCCAATGATACAAACATCTCCTTTTCAATGCATCTGACAGCTCTCTACTTCTATTTGAGGTGAGTATGACGACTGGTTTATTCTTTGCCTTAATCGTACTCAGCTCAGGAATAGATATTTGAAAGTCGGACAGCAATTCGAGTAAAAACGCCTCAAACTCCTCATCAGATCTATCAATTTCATCTATGAGCAACACACATGGTTTATCTGACGAGATTGCCTTTAACAATGGTCTTTCCAACAAATATTCTCGTCCGAAAATCATGTCTTCTTTTTCCCCTTCAGACTTTGAGCCATGCTCATGGATCTTTATTGCCAGCAGCTGCTTTTGATAATTCCATTCATAAATGGCATTATTCACATCCAATCCTTCATAGCATTGAAGTCTGATTAACTCATATCCGAGATATTCGGAGAGGATATATCCTATCTGAGTTTTACCGACTCCAGGGTCACCTTCTAATAGTAGAGGCTTCTGTAACTTCAGCATTAAGAATAATACCGTTGCCAGCTCTTCCTCAATGACATACCCTAAGTTGTCTATGATGGGTATTAAATCTCTTGGGCTACTTACCACTTAATCCCACTAGTTTTTCTTTATACCTACGAGTCCTTTAAAGAAGTCGAGTATCCCTCCGAACATACTTTTTAGAACTGTACCAATAAGGGAAGTTCCGTCAAAAGCTCCATCATCGGCACTCGAATTTGAGGCTGTTGCTTTTACTTGGGGTGCTGATTCTTTCACCTGAGAAACTGTCTCTTTCACTGTATTCCCCACTGCTTCACTAGCACGTGCCACACTTGCCGCGGCACCTGTTGTTGCGGCTGCAACTGTGTTTTCAACAGTAGACTCAGCTGAAGCTTCAGGCGCCGTTACAGCTTGTTCTTCCAGCTGACTCGAAAAGTTGGATACAAATTGATTTAATAGTTGGTCTGAAACGTCATTAATCAATCTCGAACCAAACTGTGCCAACATTCCTACTATCGTGATATCCATACTAAAGTTGACTTGAGTCTTACCCCCTTCTTCCTTTAGTGTACCGTTCATAATCATGTCCGCAGATCCTTTGCCCTTACTATCGAGCCCTCTCCCTTTGAGGACCATCTTGTGGTTGGCCTCGTCTAACTCTACGATCTCAATATCGCCTGCATATGCTGCTTTGATTGGGCCAAACTTGGTAACTACTTGGCCTTTGTAATTCTTCTCATCAATTTTCTCGGTTATGCTTGCTCCTGGCACACAGCCCACTATTTCCTCTGGGTTAGCCAAACTCTTCCAAACTGTATCGATCGGCTGAGCTATTTCAAAATCTTTGGTTATTAAAGTATTCATTAACTGACGTTTACTATTTCATAAAAAGGGTTGGGTAAGCAATCGCTAAATCACCTACCCAACATTCGCTTTATTTAACTGTTCTCTTCAAAATATCCAACCTTCTTTAGCTCTTTGTAGAGCTTGTAAGGCGTAACCGGTATTTCAAGATGTTCTATTCCGAGATGACCTACCGCATCTACAATCGCATTAACAATAGCTGGTGGTGCCCCTACAGTAGGTGACTCACCTACCCCCTTAGCACCAATCGGGTGATGTGGTGCGGGAGTTACAGTATGTCCTGTTTCCCAGTTGGGAGACTCTACGGCAGTTGGCACAAGATAATCCATGAATGTACCATTGAGAATATTACCAGCCTCATCATAGATTAACTCCTCGTACATCGCAGGAGCGATACCTTGAGTTAAACCACCATGTACTTGACCTTGTACGATCATAGGATTAATGATATTACCACAATCATCAATCGCCACAAACCTTCTGACTTTAATATCACAGGTCTCAGGATCAACATCTACCACACAGATATATGCACCTGATGGGAATGTTAAGTTCGGTGGATCATAATAGTGTGTTGCCTCAAATCCACCTTCCATACCTTCAGGGTGATTAGTATATGCTGCAAAAACGATCTCTTGAATGGTCTTTGATTTTTCAGGAGCTCCCTTGACAAAGAACTTTCCTGGCTCCCAATCTAAATCCTGCTCGCTCACCTCCATGAGATGTGCTGCTATCTTCTTAGCCTTGTCTCTCAACTTACGAGCTGCCATGGCCGCAGCTGCACCAGCAGTTGGCGTACTTCTACTCGCATAAGTTCCAAGACCATAAGGAGCCGTATCTGTATCTCCTTCTTCTATTTGAATGTGCTCCATAGGAATACCGAGCTCTTCTGCTATGATTTGGGCATATGTCGTTTCATGACCTTGGCCTTGTGATTTAGTTCCAAATCTCGCTATAGCCTTACCGGTCGGATGCACTCGAATCTCCGCACTATCAAACATTTTAATACCGAGAATATCAAAGTCCTTCTGAGGACCCGCTCCAACTACCTCGGTAAATGTGGAAATCCCTATACCCATCAGCTTTCCTTCGCTGCGAAGCGCTAATTGTTCTTTACGTAAGTCATCATAACCTACTGCATCCATAGCCTTCTTTAAGCCAGCATGATAGTCACCACTGTCATATGACCAACCTGTAGGAGAAGCCCAAGGAAACTGGTCTTTCTTGATGAAATTCTCCATACGCAACTGGGCTGGATCTTTCCCGACCTCTTTGGCAAAGACATCTGTCATTCGCTCAATGGCATGTACTGCTTCAGTCACCCTAAAAGAGCATCGATATGCTACTCCCCCTGGTGGCTTATTGGTATAGACGGCATCTGCTGACATATAAGCAGTGCCATAATCATAAGAACCTGTACCGATAGAGAACAATCCAGTTGGAAACTTTGATGGATTAGCAGAAGCATCAGTATAACCGTGATCTGCTAAGACATTGAATCTTGTAGCGAGAATTTTACCATCCTTTGTTCCAGCCATTTCTGCGGTGATGTGATAATCTCTCGCAAATGAATCTGCCTGCAGATTTTCAGATCTATCTTCGATCCATTTGATCGGTGCACCTGTCAGGAATGAAACTGCTATGGCAATAACATATCCAGGATATACCGGAACTTTACCTCCAAATCCGCCACCGATATCTGGAGAGATTACTCGTATTTTTTCTTCCGTAAGACCCACATGTCCTGCAACCAAAGCGATAACCGTTCTGATGGCATGAGGTGCTTGTGTTGTCATATACATGGTAAGATGGTTCTCGACCTTGTCATATGCAGCTACACAACCGCAAGTCTCTATAGAGGCAACATGAATCCTTGGTATATGCATATGTTGCTTAACAGTGACATCGGCATTCTTAAAAACCTCTTCAGTTTTCTCTTTATCCCCTACCTCCCAGTGCCATATATGGTTGTCATCTCTACCTTCTTGATCTGACCTTAGCACTGGAGCATCGTCGTCCATTGCCTTAAATGGATCCATTAATGGCTTCATCGGTTCGTACTCGACGATAACCGCTTCTCTACCATCTCTTGCTATATATCTGTCTGTGGCAATCACCGCACAAACCTCTTGAGATTGATACATCACTGTATCTGTAGGCAAGACCATCTGTGTATCTGACATTAATGTCGGCATCCAGTGCAGATTATACTGCTCCAAATCCTTGCCTGTAACTACAGCTATTACACCAGGTATTTCTAATGCTTTAGAAGAATCTATTTTTGTGATCTTGGCATATGCATAGGGACTTCTAACAATATCCATATACAACATGCCTGGCAACTTTACGTCGTCGACATAATTTCCTTTTCCTTGAATAAATCGGGCATCCTCCTTTCTCTTTTTGGAGTGGCCCATACCGCCTATTTCTTTGGAAGTCTTACATTTTATCATGACAGTCTTATTTCTTTTAGGATTTAAACAAATTCAGGTTCAGTGGAAGGTAATTCTCTTCCTTGCATCTTAGCAGACGCCCACTGGATAGCTTTAACAATATTGTTGTAACCTGTGCAGCGACATAGATTACCTGATATATCCCATCTTATTTCTTCTTCAGTAGGATTAGGGTTCTTCTCGAGTAACTCAATAGCTCTCATCATCATACCGGGTGTACAAAATCCGCAGTGTAATGCATGATTCAAGTGGAACCCTTCTTGGATTGGATGTAATCCTTCCGCAGTAGCTAATCCTTCTACGGTAGCAATCTCCTTGCCTTGAGCTTGTACTGCCAGGATGGTACATGACTTAGCAGACTTGCCGTTAATAAGTATAGTACACGCCCCACAACTTGAAGTGTCACAGCCGATATGCGATCCCGTCAATGCTAAGTTTTCACGAATAGCATGAATTAGGAGAGTTCTCGGTTCGACTTCTATAGATTGATCGGCACCATTCAATTTAAATGTTATCGTTCTTTTCATTTTTTCTTTTTTATATAGCTCTTGAAATCGCCTTATTCAGCATTCTTTTAGTAATCACCTTAACTAGGTGTCTTTTATAGTCTACGTCTCCTCGTAAGTCTGCAGATGGATTGCAATCTTCCGAAGCAAACCGGGCTGCCTGATTTATTACTGATTCCGAGAGGTCACTACCTATAAGTACTTCCTCAGATCGTTTTGCACGCATTGGAACACTATTGACATTAGTCAGTCCTATACCAGCCTTGCTGCACTTACCATCAGCACCTATTTGCACCATTGCCGCGACTCCAGCGGTGGCATAATCACCAACTTTACGTTCTGCTTTGTGATATGCGGAACCATATCTGCCTGAGGCAGCAGGAATTCTAATTTCCGTCAGCACCTCTCCATGTTGAACAGCTGTCATATAGAAGCCGTAGAAAAACTCATCTATCGAGACAGTGCGCTTGCCGTCCTTACCTGTGATTTCTACCTCCGCACCTAATGCAAACATGACTGCCGGATGATCATTGGCAGCATCTCCATGAGCAAGATTACCTCCAAGGGTTCCAAAATTTCTTACCTGTGGATCTGCAATCAATTTGGTGGCATCACCAAAAAGATGATACTTGCTTTTTAGAATTTCAGATTCTTCTGCTTCACACTCTGTTGTCATGGCGCCAATCCTCAAATAGCCGCCTTCTTCCTTGATATATGAGAGACCAGGTATGTTGTTAAGGTCGACAAGATGAGTGGGAGATGCAAACCTCAATTTCATCATGGGTATCAGGCTATGCCCCCCGGCTAAAATCTTGGCATCATCGCCATATTGATGTAACAAGGCTATAGCATCAGCTATAGTCGTTGGTGCATCGTAACTAAAATTTTCGGCTATCATATTTTAGATTTATAATTATGTTAAGATTGTCAAGAATATATTTTGCGCAAAGAAATTCCTCCTAATAGGGGTTTGAACCATCTCTTATAAAAGTATCTGAAACTCGCATTGATCCATACTCCTAAGAATATCAGAACTGTACCCGTATAATAATGAGCCATGTTAAAAGTATAGAACTGACATGCTAGCATGAGCAGGCTGCCTACTCCAACAAACGATGCTGCTATGTACGTTCTTTTCCCTCGATAATTGATAAGAATAAATAGGAGTGTCAGAAAAGCCAGACCTA
>CAZDHV010000088.1:0-12190 GCA_964505335.1 uncultured Saprospiraceae bacterium
TTAGGTAAAGAAGCTGATAAAGCTGCAAAAAAGGCCAAAAACAAATTAAAGACCATCAATGACCTAGTATCACTGCTGGAGACGAGTAATCAGGCAGGTCAATTCATGATTTAACTTTATAATTTTAGAGCTGCCTTTTTTGCTAGATAATTGGTTAGGCCTTCATGTATATTTGCAGCATGAAGTTGATACGTAATTTTTGCGTTATAGCTCACATCGATCATGGTAAGAGTACCTTGTCAGATCGCCTTCTTGAGCAGACTAAGACTATATCGGAGCGAGATATGAAGAGCCAAGCTCTCGATGACATGGATTTGGAGCGAGAGAGAGGTATAACCATCAAGAGTCATGCGATCCAGATGTATTATAATCATACGGATGGTGAGAGATATACGTATAACTTAATAGATACTCCTGGACATGTTGATTTTTCTTACGAAGTGTCACGATCTATAGCGGCGTGCGAAGGCGCCCTTCTTTTGGTCGATGCCAGTCAAGGTGTTCAAGCTCAAACCATCTCTAATCTCTATTTAGCCATAGAACACGACCTTGAGATCATCCCTATCCTGAACAAGGTAGACATGGAAAGCGCTATGGTGGAGGAGATGTCAGATCAGATCATCGATCTCATCGGTTGTGAGAAAGAAGAGATAATTTTGGCAAGTGGTAAGACAGGCATAGGCATAGATGATATTCTTGCGGCGATCGTAGATAGGATCCCTGCCCCTGAAGGAGATCCTGATGGACCGCTTCAAGCATTGATATTCGACTCCATGTTCAACTCATTCCGAGGGGTAATTGCGTATTTCCGCATTATCAATGGTGTCTTAAAAAAAGGAGATAAGGTTAAGTTCGTCAATACCGGCAAAGTCTACGACTCTGATGAGATTGGCATCTTACAGATGGATCAGATTCCTAAGAAGGAGTTGCGTGCCGGTAATGTCGGATATATCATTACTGGTATCAAAGAGTCTAAGGAGATTAAGGTAGGCGATACCATTACGGTCAATGATAACCCTTGTGATGGAGCTATTCAGGGTTTTGAGGAAGTAAAACCCATGGTTTTTGCTGGGATTTATCCAATAGACAATGATGATTTTGAGGACTTAAGAGATAGTCTCGAGAAGCTACAACTCAATGATGCTTCCTTGGTATTTGAGCCAGAGACTTCGATAGCTTTGGGTTTTGGATTTAGATGCGGCTTTTTAGGCATGCTTCATCTCGAGATCATTCAAGAGCGACTGTCTCGTGAGTTTGACCAAGAGGTTATTACAACAGTTCCCAATGTATCCTATGTCGCCTATACTAAGAGAGATAAAGAATTAGAAATTAATACTCCAGCTGATCTTCCGGATCCCACATTGCTTGATAGGGTAGAGGAGCCATACATAAAAGCGCAGATCATTACCAAACCGGAGTACATAGGTTCTATTATGTCCCTCTGTATGGATAAAAGAGGTATTCTGCTGAATCAGTCCTACCTAACGACAGAGCGAGTAGAGCTGACTTTTGAGCTACCCTTGGCTGAGATTGTATTTGATTTCTATGATAGACTGAAGTCTATCACTCGTGGATATGCTTCATTTGATTATGCGCCTATAGGTTATCGCGCTTCTGACTTAGTCAAGTTAGACATCAAGCTCAATGGAGATTCTGTTGATGCTTTGTCATCATTGGTGCATAAGACTAAGGCCGAGGCATTCGGTAGACAGATATGTAAACGTCTAAAGGAATTATTGCCGCGACAGCAGTTTATGATAGCTATACAAGCCGCTATCGGAGCGAAGATCATTGCAAGAGAGACGATCTCTGCGCTACGTAAAGATGTTACCGCCAAGTGTTATGGCGGTGATATAACCAGAAAAAGAAAGCTATTAGAAAAGCAGAAAAAGGGTAAGAAGAAGATGAGGCAAATTGGTTCAGTACAAGTGCCACAAAAAGCCTTCCTGCAAGTACTCAAGTTAAGCGACAATAATTAAGGTCTACTTCGACCAAGAAAAAGTGTAGTTGAGAAAAGTGCTATAGGGATTGCCAGTCTCAGGGTCTATATTGGCAAAATATACGTCAATCTCAACAGGGTGGTCGTCATCCTTTTCATTAGTATCGAAGACAAATTCGATTTTGGCTGATTCACCGGGTTCGATAGGATATTGAGGCCACTTAGCTTCTGTACAGACACAAGTATTTACAATGTCTATTTCGACTTGACTATCAGAAACATTAGTGAACACGAAAGTCTCTGACACCTTATCTCCCTTAGTTACTTGACCTAACGCTATGCTCTCCTGCTCCCACTTTACGATGTCAGAAGCATCTTGAGCGACGCTCAATAGAGGCAACAAAAGAAATATAACTACGTACTTCATACTCTACGTTGTACTTATAAGACGCCAGAGTTCCTGATTTGGTATACGGATTAAGTAGACTTTAATGATATTTTAAGTCTGTGATCCATGTAGAATACCTATGAAAATAGGCTATCTACAAAAGCTTGCTTGTTAAACACCTGTAGATGGTCGATTCCTTCACCTACACCGATATACTTAATGGGGATCTTGAATTGATCCGAGATGCCTATAGCAACACCACCCTTGGCAGTGCCGTCAAGCTTGGTAAGCGCAAGGCAAGTAACGTCTGTTGCTTCTGTAAATTTTGTGGCTTGCTCGATAGCATTTTGACCGGTTGTCGCATCTAGTACTAACATGACTTCATGCGGTGCACCCAGAGATTTCTTGTTTATTGATCCTTTTATCTTGCTGAGCTCCTTCATGAGGTAGAGCTTGGTATGAAGTCTGCCGGCAGTATCTATTAATACGATGTCAGCATCTGTGTTGATAGCATGCTGCACGGTCTCATATGCTACAGCTGCGGGGTCGCTATTCATACCTTTATCGTAGAAGTCGCATCCTACTCGTTCGGCCCATATGGCGAGTTGATCTACTGCTGCTGCTCTAAACGTATCTGCAGCACCTAAAACGACTTTAAACCCTTGCTTAGTAAACTGATGAGCCAGCTTTCCTACCGTAGTTGTCTTACCAGTACCATTGACTCCGACGACTAAGATTATATGAGGATGATTGAGTCGATCATAATCAAAGCCTTCAATATCTCTTGTGTTATTCTCTGCCAGAAGATCCGTGATAATCCCCTTGAGAATACTATTCAGCTCGTCTGTATTGATATACTTATCTGCCGCGACCTTTTCTTCAAGGCGCTCAATAACCTTTACCGTAGTATCTAGTCCTACATCAGATTGAATCAAGATATGCTCTAGCTCATCTAAGAACTCAACGTCTACGGTAGATTTACCTGCAACTGCCTTAGTAATTTTCCCAAAGAAGCTATCCTTGGTCTTTTGAAGCCCTTCGTTTAAATCCTCTTCTTTCTCCTTAGTAAAAAATTTATTGAAAAAACTCATATAGCCTTAGTTCGTAAATCAAAAAAGGCTTTTCCTATTGCTAAGAAAAGCCTATCTCTAATAAAAATCTCTCTGTATAGTATTACTTGTTAGCAGCTAGATATTCTTTGACTTTGTCCTTGTGAATCATCACTTCTTTGTAAGAATATTTTCCAGTAGCTGGATTTTTAACGCTCGTTACAATTTTTACATGATCTCTTCCAGATCCAGCATTTGCAGCACGTTGTGCTACCCGTGCGTTCTTCGATACTTTAGCCATAGTTACTTGATTTCTTTATGAACTGTATATTTCTTCAAGATAGGGTTGAACTTTTTAAGTTCCAACCTATCTGGAGTATTTTTTCTGTTTTTCTGAGTCACATAACGTGATGTGCCAGGCATGCCACTTGCCTTATGCTCAGTACACTCAAGAATTACTTGCTGTCTATTTCCTTTAGATTTCTTAGCCATCGTTCTTTATCATTTATAGTTCAACACCTACATCAAAGCCTTTACGCTTCTGTTGCTTTAGGTATTCGTGAATGCCAAGTTTATTGATGTTTCTCATTGCTGACGTGCTCAACTTAAGTGTTACCCACTTATTGATTTCAGGAATAAAATACTTCTTAGTCTGAAGATTTGGTTCAAATCTTCTTTTGGTTTTTCTGTTTGAGTGAGAGACATGATTTCCTGTGATCGGTCTCTTACCTGTTAATTGACATACTTTTGACATCTCTATTCTATTTAATCCTCTTTAGAGGAATTAATACTTATTGTGACTCCGGCAGGAGTCGAACCTGCAACCGCCTGATTCGTAGTCAGGTACTCTATCCAGTTGAGCTACGGAGCCAATATTTCAAATGAATCCGTAGATCTGGTACTCCCTGCCTCGCCGGCCGGTATCCAGTTGAGCTACGAAGCCGTCTTCTTCACCTGCTTCATTTAATAATGAATTCAGTTTTCACCGCTCAGCTTTTTGAACAGGGCTGCAAAAGTAGTCCTTTTATGATCAAGTTGAAATATTCTGGACTGAATAATGCATAGTTTTTGTGTAAGAAGGTATGTTAAGAGGATTACTTTATCGAGCAATCAGCATCTGTTCCGCTACTAAGCGGTCATTTGCGCGGATACCTACACTATATACTCCCACAGAAAGATTACTGATGTCGATGTCAGCTACACCCATACCGGACCCATCTGATGGGATAAAGTTTGAATAAACCAATCTGCCGAGCATATCATAGACTACTATGGTGACCGCTTTGGCTTCATCGAGTTCATATCTTAAGGTAACATTGTTTGTTTCGGGAGGATTCGGAGAGATGTCGACAACCCGAAATTCACCAAATTGACAAGGGTTGCCGGATGGTAAAAGCGAGATGACCGTATCAGCAACACACAAGTCATCACGTTCCGCACTCACACGTAAGTCATAGGATCCACTTGGGACGAATGTAAAATCACCATTAACGGATTCATTGCCGAAGTCTGCACTACTCAGACTGAATCGCAGGCCATTACGAATATCAAAAGTGTCTAGTTGTACCATGACCCGTCCATCAGTTGCACCATCACAAGATTCATCTGTTATGTTCACTGATTCAAATGATATTGCACAACAATCACCTAGTCCTGGCATGCCTCTTATTGCTTCTATTGCGAGTAGAGCATCAACTCGCCCACCAGTAGTAGTGATGCCTTCCAAAGAAGGAGAGCTTACTACGCTACTTAGGATTATATTTCTTATCAAGCGATTTATAGATTCTGGGTCGCTTATTGATTGTTCGAAGGCTTCTTCACAGAGCACAGAATATAAGATACCCGCTATCCCAGCCACAAAAGGAGCAGCAGCAGAGGTTCCTGTAAAATTAGGATTCAACTCACCATTAATTCCTGCAGTGGCTATACCATCGCCTGGTGCACCGACATCAATAGTTTGTGGACCGAAACCTGCAAACTGTACTCGATTATCTTGACGATCAGTGTTAGTCACTAGGATGAGATGTTCAGTTGGGCATAAAGCCGGCAGATCGCCATTTATTTCCACGTTAACGTCATCATTAGGCGCAGAAGTTATATTCAATATGCCTTCCTCACCTAAGAGATCATATACCTCACACCAGGCAGGGAAGTCCTCTTGAAATAGACCAGGTGCTCCACCAGAAAAATTACTAGCCACCACATATGCTCCTTGTTCTCCACCTGTGCTGTTGTATAACCTTCTTTGGTCATACATATATTCATAAGCTTGAATAATAATGGATATTGGGAACCCAGCTCTTGATCCACCACTTGTAAGCATGAGCTTAACATTCCAATTAACTCCTGATCCCAAGATGCCGTTATTTCCTGAGGCTCCTATTATACCAGCTACAGCAGTCCCATGAAGTCTTGGTGGATGATCATCATTGTCTTGAGAGAAATTCCACCCTACATAGTCATCTACGAATCCATTATTATCATCGTCGATTCCATTGTCTGGAATTTCCCCTTCATTGGTCCACACATTATTGATTAAGTCTCTATGGATCGATTCAAATCCATCATCGAATACAGCGACTACGATATCGTCTCCATTCGGAGCAGTGCCTCCAGTCGTTATGTCCCATACAGAGGGCATATTAATTTGTTCAAGCCCCCATTGTGCAGGGAAGTCTGGATCGTTAGGGATAGTAGTTCTATTCTGTACCAGAAAATCTTCGTAGATATTTACACTCGCATTTTTATCGAACAATTGAGAGCGTATAGAAGCTTGATCAATTGATTTGGCAAATTCAAGACGATACAGATTCAAATCTTTGAATATTGGTTCGACCACCAATCCAAGAGACTTTAATTTGCGGTCGCTGATTTTTTCAATAGATCGATCGTAGTCTCTAACTACCCAACTATTCTGCTGAGCAATCAAACACTGACTCGATATGAAAAGACTAGTGAATAGAATTGATAGAAACCTCATTTTCATATACGGCAATTGCATATCCTGCATTCGATAACGATATTATCGCAGATATAGCGTGTTCTTACTGAGACACTATGACCAATTTGTTTTTATTGAAGGCCAGACGTGTGATTTGGTCGATTCCTGCAGAGCCGAGATCTACTAACTTCTGCCAACTATCTTTGGTAGACATATTATAGATATATAAGACGCTGCCTTTTCCTGCGATGATGTTGCCATTTGATAATATATCAAAGTCTTCGACGTCGTCCAACATTGGAGTAATAGTCTGAGTGAGTCCAGAATCAATTACTCTTCTTTTCAATAGCCAAGTGCTACCAAGTTTCTGTACATAGAGCAGGCCTCCCTTATTATCATATCGCATGCATCTCCCTACGTTATAACTGATGAAGTCTTCATCGGCGTCGTTCAGATCGGCGATACGTAGGCTACTTTTGTCTCCCACTATGAATAAGGCTACTTGATCACTAGGCAACATACAGTAATATCCAATGTCACTTCGGATGGGAATAAGATTTGAACCATATGAGTTCAGATCGCCTGGATAACTCCATAGAGTCTGTGGCACTGCCTGACTATCGTCGAGTTCCTGCCTCACCACTGTGATATTACCATCTGTATTACGTTGTGGTGAGTATTCACTTTCTTCTGTTTTGGTGATGCGGGTTAGGCTGTGAGTGCTCAGATTCATCTTATAGATATCTGTAAGTCCATAGGCCTTATAGTTAGAGGTGAAATAGATTTCGTCCTTCGATGCCCAATTAGGCTGATTATTATATCCTGTAGGATTGAACTCAGTCAGATAGTCGAGATTATTGATCTCCCATGCGGCATTTGTAAATGCTCCTTCAAGCAAATACATTTTTGTAGTAGGTAGCTGAGCATGAAGGTCAGCAATCTGAAAGAGTAGAAGTGCACTAAAGAATATTATGATCCTCATGGTTTACTAGCTGATTTGAACATGCGATTCCATCGAATTCCGTTAAACAGGCTTCCATCTTTAGTCGAAAACCAGATGAACAGCGGTTTACCTACCATATGATCATGAGGCACAAACCCCCACATCCGACTATCCTCACTATTATGTCTATTATCTCCCATAGCCCAGTAGTAGTCTTGCTTAAAGGTATATGACGTGGCTTTCTCACCATTAATAATAATGTCATTACCTTTTACATCAAGTTCATTATTCTCATAGGTCCCAATAATTCGTCTGTAAAATGGTAGGGTTGCCTTATTGAGCTGCACTGTCGCACCTTTTTCTGGGATGTATATGGGGCCATAATTATCAACTGACCATCCTGTTGTAATATTTGGATCGTGTGGAAAAAGCTCAGTAGGCCTAGTGTCTACGGCCCTTGGCGCAATACTTATCTTGGAGTCAATCTTTTGAAGTTGATTAATTTCTTTTTGGTTTAGCACGAGATATGCTGTACCGTTTGCACCGATCTGAAAGTCTGAGGATGGAGAGAGTCCTATTTCTAAGAGGTCTCGCCTATTAATGGTGGTACCATTAAAGTTGGTGATATAACTATATTGGACATTTTCAGGGACTTGTCCTGGGCTTCCGTTGATATATACCTCCCTATTGATGATTTGCAGACTATCACCTGGTGAGCCTATGCATCTCTTTATATAGTGATCCTTTTTATCATTAGGTCGCACTACAAAATCTTTTTCTCGCACTCTCTGCTGTAGCTCCTTATCACTATTTAAATAAAGAGCCTTGCTCCGTTCTACTTGACCTACTGTGTAAGACCGTGAAGTAGTAATATATACACTATCACCTACTGGCCAATTAAAGACTATTGGGTCATTGCGCTTTATTTCTCGGATAGCTGGAAGTCTGTAATAGGGTAAGGATGGTTTCTTGAAATATGACTCTGTTCCTAATTTAGGTACTCTATTATGGAGAAGAGGCACCATGGCGATGGTCTGGGGTGTTCGAATCCCATAGCTCGACTTACTTACGAATAAGAAATCCCCAACAAGTAGTGACCCTTCCATTGATGGTGTCGGGATAACATAGGCCTCGACGAGAAACATCCTGATAAAGGCCGCTGCAAAAACGGCAAATACAATGGACTCTAACCATTCCCGGCCAACCGCCTTGGCATACGGATTTTTTTCAACCAATCGTGCATACTTCTTTTTGTGACCGCTTTTCTTGGCATCTAAGATTTGCTGTTGATACGCTTTCTCTTCTTTTATTATTGGTCCTTGATATTTGGCAGTATCATCTTTGGCTAATCTGAAGAATGTAAGTGGACTATAGATGACACTTATAGCAGCATCAGCTAAACTGTCTCTGCCAAAACTACGGGCTGTGGCAACAGTTAACCCTGCTACAATAAAGAAGGCTACTATTGGCACGAGGTATAATAACCCATACCATCTCGAACGTCCTACTTTTTCTGACAGCTCCATGAAATTAAGGACTGGAACTAAGCCCTTCCATGCCTCGATATCCATTTTAGGAAATAGCATATAGAGACTTGCTGCAAGTAAAATGTAAAAGACTATAAAGTAGATGAGTACGATCACTGCACTTGGTTTTATATGTGTCGCAAATATAAGAAAGGGCGAGTGTTAAGAATTGTTAATGAGAGACCTGAATATGTCATTCATAGATCAAGCTGACTGTTCTCTGTATGAATGGGCTCAAGTTCTATATTAATACGGCGATTTATTAGATATTGTCGATGGACATTTTAATCTGTGATAATCTATGATCTTGAGCTCTTTATTTAGTCTTAGCCCATATTTAATCTGTAGATTACGGGCGTTGGTCGATATTTTAATGATATGTTGAATGGTTAATCAAATCTTAAGGTTAATAATCAAATACGAAGTCTTATGGTGATATTATCTGTACAGAGTTGGTGGAATACCCTTTCAGGTGCCGAGCAGATATATTGGGGTATCGCCTTAGTGGCATCTGCACTTTTTATATTTCAGTTGTTACTCTCCTTTGTTGGAGTAGATTCTGACTTGGATATGGATTTAGATGACGGCGATGCTGGCATCGGAATATTTAGCGTCAAGGGTCTAATCTCCTTCTTTATGTTTTTCGGATGGGGAGGCATCGTGGCATTAGGCGCTGGTCTCAGGACACCTCAAGTTTTGATGATTGCCTTTTTAATAGGTTTTTTAGCAATGGTTGCTGTTGCCTATGTCTTTTCTAAATTGCTCGGCTTGCAAGAGTCGGGCACCGTGGATATAGTCGATGCTATTGGTGAGCTTGCAGAAGTTTATTTGACTGTGCCAGGATCTAAGGAGGGATTAGGAAAAATTCATCTTAAAGTTGGAGGCAAAATTATGGAGTTCGATGCGGTTACTACAGGGCATACGCTTAGTTACGGTACCTCTGTGATTGTTAAGAATGTTGATAGTGATAATGTGATGTTGGTGGAAGCAGCAACATAATTATATATACGGATTCATCAATTTATTAAATAGTGTATAATGGGATTTACATTTCTTTTTCTTGGTTTAGGAGCTTTCATTCTTTTAGTAGCTGTCATGCTTATTATTACACGATATAAGCGTTGCCCATCAGATAAGATCCTTGTGATATATGGTAAGACTGGACAGGGCTCTGCTCGATGTGTCGCTGGTGGGGCGGCCTTTGTTTGGCCAGTGATTCAATCTTATGAGTATTTGGATTTATCACCTATATCTATTGATGTCGATCTACAAGGAGCGCTAAGTAAGCAGAACATTCGGGTAAGTGTTCCTTCTCGATTTACGGTAGCTGTTTCTAATGAGCCAGGAGTAATGATTAATGCGGCAGAACGCCTCCTAGGTAAACCGATTGGAGAAATACGCGAAATCGCAAAAGATATCATTTTTGGTCAGCTCAGATTAGTTGTAGCAACTATGGACATTGAAGAGATCAATTCCGATAGAGATAAGTTTTTATCCAATGTATCTCAGAATGTAGGCTCTGAGCTGCGTAAGATTGGCTTGTCTTTAATCAACGTGAACGTAACAGATATCCAAGACGAATCAGGTTATATAGAGGCATTGGGTAAGGAGGCTGCTGCCAAAGCTATCAATGATGCTAAGAAGAGCGTAGCAGAAAAAGATAGAGATGGAGCAATCGGTCAGGCCGAGGCTCATCAAGATCAGAGAGTTCGAGTGTCCGAAGCTAATGCTCTTGCAAAAGTAGGAGAGGCTGCAGCACAAGCAGATGCTGTTAATGGTGAAAATGAAGCGGCAGTAAAGATCGCTCAGTCAAATGCCGAAAGACGTCAGCGTGAAGCTGAGGCTGAAAAACTCGCCACTGCTTCAGAAAAGATTCAAAAAGCCAACGCCCTCGAAGAGTCCTTTAAGGCAGAAACAGACGCTGAATTAGCTCGTGCGGCTAAAGAAAAAGCATCTCAAGAAGCAGATATAATTGTTCAGGCAGAAATCGAAAAGCGCAAAATAGAGCTGGAAGCTGAAGCGGAAGCTGAGCGAATTAAGAGAATTGCTAAAGGTGAGGCCGAAGCACTTTTCGTTAGAAAAAAAGCTGAAGCAGATGGGCTCTATGAGATCTTAAAGAAGCAGGCTGATGGCTTTAACCAGATTGTTGAAGCTACCAATGGTAATCCAAGGGAAGCAGTGCTGATGTTAATCGCAGACAAACTTCCAGAGTTAGTTGAGACTCAAGTTGAAGCAATAAAAAATATTAAAATTGATAAGGTAACTGTCTGGGAGAATGGTTCAGAATCTTCTGATGGAGGAAATTCAACCTCTAAGTTTATTTCCGGATTATATAAATCTGTACCTCCATTGAATGATTTATTTAATATGGCCGGCATGGAGCTCCCGTCTTACTTAGGAAAGCAAGAAAATGAACAATTAATTGGCGACTCTCAAGAAAATGAGGATGAGTGATTCGTTCAACTTTTTGTGACGAATGCCTTTTTATAACGTATATATGGAACGCAATAAAGTTCGATTTTTTATATGTGTTAAATTATATTAATATCGCATTGAAAAATATTTGAACTTAGATATTTTCGCTTATCATTGATCGGAAAACGCTAAAACGACTAATTTTTCATTACCCCACTTTTTGAAGACAGTTTGATTTAGCTTGGAATAGCAGTATTTCAACATATTCTTTACAAAACATTTAAAACCAGAGCTATGATCGCAGGACTTTACGTTCTGAACGGGCACACTCGTGCACGTCGACTTTTCAATTATTTAATCAAAGTTTCATTTGTCTTAGCTGTAATTCTGTTTAGCACAGATTTATCAGCACAGCTAAAGTTAGGTGGAGATCCGAACACGATTGACGATGGTTCCATTTTGGAGCTGGAGAGTACTAATCAAGGTTTCGTGATGACCAGGATGACCACTGCAGAAAGAAACACAATCCCAACACCTCTTACTGGTATGATTATTTTCAATACCGAAGAAAATTGTGTGCAGGTAAACCTGGGTCCTCCAGAAAATCCATTTTGGGAATGTCTAGTTGATTTTAGTCTTCTTCAATCATTAGGATTAGATTCTCTCTCGATCATAGAGCTGGTAGGTCCAGCAGGCCCACAAGGAGCAACGGGGCCAGCAGGCCCACAAGGAGCACAAGGAGCAACAGGACCAGCGGGTCCTGCGGGTCCAGCAGGTCCTAATGGTAATGACGGATCAGTAGGTCCAGCGGGAGCACAAGGAGCAACAGGACCAGCCGGTCCAGCAGGACCTCAAGGAGCTACTGGAGCAACAGGAGCAACAGGATCAGCAGGAGCGCAGGGATCAGCAGGGGCAGATGGAGCTCAGGGTCCAGCGGGACCACAAGGAGCAACAGGAGCAGCGGGACCACAAGGAGCAACAGGAGCAGC
>CAZDHV010000089.1:0-12140 GCA_964505335.1 uncultured Saprospiraceae bacterium
TCAACTTAGATGAAAAGACCTTCCATGAGCCTGCATAGTGACCGTTATAAAGAGCTGGTGGACGCCCATTTTGGCGGCATGAATGAAGCCGCAATGGAGCAGTTTTTCTATGCCAACAACCCGCTCGCGCTGAAGCACTGGACCATGAATGTCGTTGAAGCGCTTATGATTATCGGCGCGCTATGGGGCCTACGCCATGCATGGCAAGCAATGCGCAAGCGCTCTGACCCGACGGGTCTGTGCATCTGGTGGGCTAGCGTGGTGTTTTTGTTCGTTGTGGAAATTCCGGTCTATTTTCCGGGCCTTTTTGGGGCACCGGAAAACGAGGTTTACTTCATACACAACGAGTTTTCGATTGGCCTGCTTTACAATATGACGCCGCTCTACATTCTGGCACTGTATCCAGCGCTTAGCTATCCGGCCTATTTACTGGTGAAACGCAGCGGCATTTTCGATCAGCGTTTTGGGATTGTGCTTGGTGCGGTGGCGGGGGCGTTTGTCTTTCTGTCATTCTACCAGATCTTCGACCATTTTGGCCCGCAATTTGGCTGGTGGCTGTGGGACCGGAGCAACCTACATCTAGAGCTGGGCCTTGGCGCTGTGCCCTATGGCAGCATTGTCGGCTACAGTCTGTGCGGACCATTGGCGCTGTTCCTGCTGAGCGGGCTATTGATCGCCCCTTATGTTCGCAGGCGCCAATCGGGCATGAAGCGGTGGCGTAGAAGAGACGGCCTTATCCTTACCTTGCTGACTGCGGTGACAGGTTTTTTAACCCCCCTAATCATTCCTTGGGTCTATCCACCCGCCTATTATGCTATTATCACCTCAACACCTGATCCGGCAATTCTGTCCACGCTATACTGGGCTCCTATTCTGGCTGTGGTGGCGATTGGGGCATGGCAATTTACAAAGCGCCCCGGCGCCCAGAGCGAAGCAACAGCCAGCGAAGCAGCCGCTTTTTCCTATAGCCGCACCTTCTTCATGCTGTATCTGGCCGTGTTCGCCGCACTTTGGCTTTACGCTGCGCCGGAATATTTCGCGAGCGAGACAGGCCTAACAGGACGCAACACGCCGATCGGTTCTATCGGCTTTGTTCTGGCTTGCTATGTCGCCTGCGGGTTTATCCTGCTGCGGTCGCCAAAGTTGGGTGTGAAAGCCGCCTGATAACATGCGCCTCGACCCCGTAATGGCCCATTCAAAAAGCCAGGCATAATGGCGCTCGGTTTCGGCGATATAGTCGCGTGTGATCGGATCATCATCGATCGATTTTGCGAGCTGCACCTGAAACATCATCTGACCCATTTGCCGGAAAGCCATCGCTGCGCCCGCCCACATGCGATAGTAGCTTTCATCATAAAGCTCTACAATCCATCTTTCTCAAGACATGTCTGATACCAGGCCTCACACGTGCGCGCATAATGGACTCGCAGGCGAAGAATCCCGACTAGCAATCTTTCCAGCACTGAACGAGTCATCAAACATATCGGACACATCCAGTATCGAGTTTCCAGATATTTTTGACCCCCAGCGGATCAGCTCCAATTCGACTAATTAGTATTCAAAAAATTATACCTAAGATTATTAGGCATAACTGTATTTTCGTATATTGGAAATTCAAATACGTATACCATGGAACTTGCCAAAACGGAAATTCAATCTCTCGAACAAATTATTTTACACTCTGAGATACCTTATGAAGATGTAAAGATTGAGTTGTTAGATCGTCTTGCCACTTCTATAGAAGTTAGAATGGAGGGAAATCCAGAACTATCATTTTCTGATGCTTTACGGCTGTCATCTACTGAGATTAAAGAGGATATCATTGGAATTCAAAAAGACATCGAACATCGAGAAATCAAGAAGTCTATAGTTGAAGCTTTCGGTTTTCGAAATTTAAAGTCAAGCGTGATTTTCATGTTTTTTGCAATTGCAACCTATGGTTGCTTTCTCGCTATGGGAACTATCGGTGCTCCAATTGTATCAAGCATTATTGCATTTACGACTATCGGAATTATAGTATCCAAGATTAGGGCGAGTACTATATCAAGTGTCAATTCGCTGAACTTAAAATATCGCAAACAAAACTATTGGATCCCACTTTTATTGGTAGCTGCATTTTCATTAGCAGTGAGCACGATAACTATTGAGATTATAAATACATTTTGTTTTTGGTCTTACATCAACAATTTAATTCTTGTCTCAGTTGCTATTGCTTATGGGTTTTTATTTAAAGTTATCATACACATTTCTGTCTTTTGGATTGACGATACGCGCAATAGAACGGAGATTGACAAGAAGATTTTGAAGTTAGTATAGGCTCTATACCTTTATCGATGACAGACTTCTTACAATATTACAAGCCTAAACAACCTTAGTGATCAAGTCAGTCTACGTGCCTTTAGCTCGAGGTACTTGTTGATGACGTTGATGTTTAGATCCTCTGGGAGCGTGGTTATTACCTTGATGCCATAGGTACTTAACTCATTGGCTATCTTTTCTTTTTCGACAACCATATTCATAGCGATTGTGCTCGTGTAGATGTCATTGTATTCTTCGGCTGTTTTAATCCCAAGTTCATATAGTCCACGATTAGTGAAGATGATTACTACGAGGACATGCAGTCTGTTTAGCTTGATGAGATAGGGTAGAGCACGCTCCATATCATACCTGTGTTCAAAATTAGTATATAAGAAAAAGCAGCTGCGACGTGATATCCGCTGTCTTACGAAGTAGTATAGGTTCTTAATGTCTGTTTCTCCATATGAGGTTGTTTCGGCATATAGTGCATCACTGATTCTCATCAACTGAGACTTCCTATTATGTTGTTTGATCCATGTATCGATTGTAGATCCTATAGTTATTAGTCCCATACGATCCATCCGTTTGAGGACAATATTAGACAATACCAGCGCACTATTAACTGAATGTTCGAGGAGTGTGAGACCATCAAATGGGGTCTTCATAGATCGCCCTTTATCTATGATCACATATACCGATTGTGATTGTGTGTCTTGATACTGATTGACCATAAACTCGTTTCGGCGAGCACTTGCCTTCCAGTTGATCATCTTGATATCATCACCTTTCTCGTAATGCTTGATATGTTCAAATTCATCATTTTGACCTAATCGACGTACCTTTTTTAATCCCTTGATCATGGCGGAATTACTGAAAACCTCAAGGTCAAATTTTCTCATTTGTAGGAAGGATGGCACTACGGCGACATCAGCCTCAGATTTAATTGTTTTACGCCATTGTAGCAATGAAAAGCTATCTTTTTGAAAAAACAGATGTATATCACCAAATGTATAGACTCCACGAGTCAAGGGTCTTATGTCGAATTTTACTGTCTTTTCTGTTAACCCCTCTATCCGTTCAGGCATAGAAAAGTCTCTGATCTGCAATTGATAGGGAAGCTCGTCAACTAGCTCTATGCTAACAATGTTGGATGAAGCATTCGTTATTTTGTAGTTGATCTCTTGTTGATCACCGAGGGCATATCTACTCGGGATCAGGCGCTCAACACTCGCAGCCGTTCTCATCGGAGCGATTGTTATCATCTGGTATATAGTCGCAATGAAGAGAAAAACCAGCAATACGACAGCCACATTCATCATGATGGGCTCAACAAATGATAAGGCCATTATCATACTTATGATGCCCAAGCAAATAAAAAAGCGATCACTAAGAAAAAAATCCTTCATTATCTTATCGTGGTATTTCAACCATATCTATGATCTCCTTGATAACGGACTCTGACGTCTGTCCTTGCATCTCTACTTCTGGAGTGAGGATTAGCCTGTGATTCAATATATGTGGTGCCATAAACTGTACATCATCTGGAATAAGAAAGTCTCTGCCCCTTATGGCTGCTAGTGCTCGTGAAGTGCTCAATAGAGCCAATGTCGCCCGTGGGGACGCGCCAAAATAGATCTTGGCATTATTACGAGTTTCATGAATTAAGTCAACTATATACTTCATGATCTGCGGCTCAACATGAATCTCATTAAGTATGGATTGCATGGTCTTAAGTGAATCAGCATTAATAACAGGATATATCACTGACAGATCTCTGACTTTCAAGTTGTTTTTAAATCGGTCGAGTATAGCGAGCTCATCAGATGGTTGAGGATAAGTTAGTTTGATTTTCATTAGAAAACGATCTAGCTGGGCCTCTGGTAGTCTATAAGTTCCTTCTTGCTCAATTGGATTTTGTGTTGCCATCACGAAAAATGGATATTCCATTTTATAGGTAGTTCCATCGAATGTGATTTGATTTTCCTCCATTACTTCGAATAGAGCTGCCTGTGTTTTGGCCGGAGCTCTATTGATTTCGTCGATTAATATAATGTTAGAGAATATTGGGCCTTTTTGAAATTTGAACTCTAAGTCTTTTTGATTGAAAATCGATGTACCCAGAATGTCACTTGGCATCAAGTCCGGTGTAAACTGGATCCTATTGAACCCTGCGTCTAAGGTTCGTGCCATGACTTTTGCGCTCAAGGTCTTGGCAAGTCCTGGTACACTCTCTACGAGTACATGGCCTTCACATAATAATGAGGTCAAGAGTAGATCAACGAGACTTTGATTACCAATTAATATCTTAGAGAACTCCTGTTTGACCTGATATATTAATGATGAAAACTCGGTCAAGTCAACACGATTATAGGCAGGCTGTGGTGTAAGTTGGTCTTGTGTTCCTTCTTCTAAATTTCCTTCTTGTTCTATCATTGACATTTCTTATAAAATTCTTCAATTGTTTGGTTCAGATTTACCAGTTGCTCTTCTCTGAAGCGTATATTATTCTTGGCTGCCTCAATTCGATTAAAAAGTGTGCTTATCTCCTCTTTATCAATCTTTGATTTCTGAGATACTCGTTTGTAGTAATCCGATGTATTGCTATCTATGAAATATTTCCGTTTGATAAACTGCTTTAGATTCTCTTCCATATGATCGACTAATCGAGAAGGATTATTCTGAGATCTAAATAAATCGCTCAAGGTATCCACGAATTCAACTGATGTGTTCTTATTAACCTCAAGCGTAGGTATTGCTTGTTGTCGTCGCTTACCAGTGAAATATATATATGTAATTCCACCAATAAGGATGATCAAGTATGACCACTTTAATGATGGATTAGCGAATATGAACTGTATAGGGTTAAATGCTGCCGAATACTCGCCCGGGACGTTATTTTCATCACTATCTAATAAAACAGAATCGTCATTTGATGACGATCTTCTATTCTGCTTGGAAAATCTTTTCTTCTGCTTGGAAGAACGTACCTTTTGATTGTATTGACTATCTAACAGTAATGTATCTGAAGCATATTCGCCATGCTGTTGATCACTGTAGTTAATGGAATAATTAAAATGTCTGAGTCCATCGCCATATTTCATAGAGACATTAGAAAACATTGCTGGCAGTGAATGGATTGTAAAATGGCCTCGTTCTGAATGAATCGTGCTAAATACAACAATTGAGTCTTCGATAGTTAATAAGGTATCTATTGAGATCGCATCTATAGTATCCAATTTGTAGGGAGCGTAATACGACTTGTCAAGCGTGCTGTCCAATTCAAACATGATATGTTTAAAAGTAAATTCATCGTCATTTGCAGATCTTAGGATGACCTCATCCGCTTCATGTGATTTTAATTCACTGTTTATTGGTATGCTATCCATCTCCAACTGAAAATGTTCAGAGATGATTAAAACACGACCACCCCGATTCGTAAAGTCAATAAGCTTATCGACATAGGCTTGAGCTCGATAGAAATAGCTGCCTACGTAGATGTAGCTAAAGCCTCGTGCATCTCCATCTGGAAGTGGACATAACCCGTCGCATACATTGACAGCCTCAGGAGAATATTTATGCTCTATTAACCCTTTGAAAACTGATAATCCATAAGGCTGATCATTATATAGGGAATAGGACTTGTGCCATTTAGCGCCATTAACCTGTTTAGCTTTGAATAAGGCCATTATACCGCCTCCTAATAGCAATACAAATAATGCGATAATGGCAATAGTCCTCTTATCCATGTGCCGTGTTTATTTGATTGATCAGGGTATCATACTGCTCTGCGTAGAGGACATAGTCTTGTCTGCTAATATCGTACTTGCCAAACCATACTTTTTCATAGTCCAAGATCACTGAACTCAGGTATGCAAAGTCAACATGAGGCTTGAGCTCATAGAGATAATCCTGATTTGTTTTTTCGGGACGCCATTTAATTAATCTCAAGTCACTACTGCGCTTTATAAAGTCTATGAATCTTAGCCTTAAAGCCAGCCTGTAATCGCCATTTGCCAATGCCTCGTCAATCAAGGAAATAGGATCTATGTTGTCTATATGATCGGGATCTAAGGTTTCACCTTCAATCGATTTACTCTCTACGCTAGGATTACCTTCAGTCGATGTAGAAAACATAAAATACAAAACCCCTAATATGACCGCCATAATGAGGACAATAGCTATGATGTATCCAAGAATACTACTAATTGGACTGGATACTTTGGGTTCATACGCTTGAGGATCTATTGGTTCGGCTTCATGACGGGGGACTAGAGTCCATTTTTTCTGGCTATAATCAATATCTTTTGACACCTCTGCAAGTACATCTTCACTGATTTCTTCCTGACCATTCGTTGATAGAGTAATAGTGCTCAGGAATAATAATATAACTATAAGCTTCTTCATCTATCTGGATCTAATCTTTGTTTCAATGCAGTAAATCTCTCTTGGAGATCAACAGATTGGACTTTACAGATATGTGAATAATGAGTGTACAGCAGCCAGATGTATCCCATGACAAATGCCGTGAGCAGTGCGAGTAGTAGGAAAATGTTCTGTAGAACTAGACTATTAGTCCAGTATGAACCAAAGAACTCGTGCCATAATATGTAATCGGCTATAAACTGGCCAACTTCAGATTGATACAAATTCCATATGACGTAAAACAAAGCAATAATAGACAAACTTACTGGGGCATAGATGAACCAGGTGTTAAAAGAATCCTTAATCTGTTCTATAAAGATCTTAACAATTGATTGATTAGCATTTGCCATTGAATAATGAGAAGTTAATATCAGTATATGAGGAGTGATAACAGCAAAATATAATAGTGCGAACCAAGAATTTAGGAAATACCATCCAGACACCCATAGAATAGAAATAATCACATAGGGTATAATGGCACGACGAATATCTGCAATGCTCCAACTTGTATTAATATCATTTTTATTACGCATGAAAGACCCTAGTACGAACTGCACGTAGGTGAACAGAGCGATATAGAGCAGAAAGAACAGAATACTTCCTTTGGATGAGTTCAAATATGTTGTTAAATCACCGTAGCTAACAGTTTCTCCTAAATTTTCATAACCTATAGCCAGTCTATATATGACAAGAAACACGACGAAAGTAGGCATCAGAATTTTGAATGTTAGTGTTTTAAGTTCCCGTCGTATAAATACGATAAGTGCCGAGAGATTCTGGCCATAATTGCGAACTTGCAGCAAAGAAGATACTTTATCAGTATCAGGATTTAGATCGTCGAGATCGATTTGATCTACTTCAATATAAGCTCTCCTTCGTATCGGATGAATGACGTAGACATAGAGTATTATAAACAGGGAGCTGAGAATAATCAAAACCTTGACAAAATCTGGCCAATCGGTCATGCGAGTTACGAATCCTTCTAAGAAGCCCGCAACAATAAATAGAGGAACTGTAGATAACAATATGTTCAGGGATTGCCGGGCTTTAATCCTGAATGATGTCCATCGTCGTAATGTGCCAGGTAAAAGCGCACCTTGACCCAATATAATTCCTGCACCACCAGCAATGATAATGGCAGATATCTCTAGTGTGCCATGTATCCATATTGTCAAAGTCGATGTCATTAACAGTCCCTCACTATGGAAAAATTGTTGAAACGACCCTAACATCACTCCATTGAATATTAGGATTACAATCGACCCAATAGAAAACAATAGTCCCAAGACATAAGCATTCATGGCTACACGAATGTTGTTGACAGTAACCCCTAAAAACATATCAACCTGATTGGCCTTTTTATATACTGCCATGGGATCTCCTTTGGCTATATTCTCTTCAGTCATCTCGACGTAGCTGTCTCCAAGGATAGAACTGAGAAAGTCAGGATCATCTGCACTTGAGAGCCAACCTATCATCATGGCTGAAATAAAAACTACTGAAGAAATAATAAGTGCCCACTTGTTTCTGAGAATTTCTCTCGGCAAGGTGTTACGATAGAAGTCGGTAAAAGCGGAAAGCGTGAACCGATTTTTTTTCCGATGAATTTTGTCAAAAACCCGCTGAGTCAATTCGTTGAGATATATTCGAACCATACGATTAGGAAAATATGTCCTTGCGTATGCAAAGTCACTGGACACTTTGACAAACAAATCGTGAAGCCGAATTGGATTAGATTGTTCACTCCGAAGCAACTTTTCTAATTCCTCCCACTGATCAATATTCTGCTCTATAAAGGTTGATTCATTCATCCTATCGGAAGATATAAGTCCGACCAAAATATAAATTATTCACTGATTTGCCGTTAGCTCCATTGGTCGAAAACACATATTATTTAATTTTTGAATTTATAGACCATATTAGAGGGCGATAGAAATCCATATATTAGTCCCTGCCTGATATAATATTATGAAAACTATCGATATAACTTCCACTCACAATGTTGTCATCAGATATGAGCTCGCATCTTTTGGAATTCGATTTCTATCCTCGTTGATTGATCTCATTATTATATTTTTTGCGGGCTTGATTGGGGCATGGTTCTTAAGTCTCTTTTTTGATTACCAATCAGCTGCTATTATTGCTTATGTCACGGTAAGCCTATATCATTTTCTTATTGAGGCTTTTAACTATGGACAATCGATAGGCAAGAGGGTTCTCGATCTTAATGTAGTCAATCTCAAAGGTCAGAATCCGACCATTCATCAATGTTTCTTACGATGGATATTTAGAATCGTTGATATCACACTTAGCTTTGGATCATTAGGATCATTATTCATGTTGTCATCAGATCGCAATCAGCGAGTAGGGGATCACTTCGCTCATACAACGGTCATTAAAAACAAGAAAAATCAATTCACCGCATTAGATAATATTATACAAATTGATCAGAGGGAACGAGAGATTTTGTACCCAAAAATTGGAAACTTCGAAGAACATGAAATTTTATTCATCAAAGAGATTTTGAACCGAACAGCGGCTAATCCAACTATCGAAAATCGAAAATTAATGGAGGATACTGCTAAACTGCTAGTCAAGACTATTGGAGAATCTCAGACACGCATCAATGCAAAAACATTTTTGTCTGATTTAGTTATTGACTATGTTTATTTAAACAGATAAAAATATAATGGCCGATGTTGTTCTTGATGATTTTTCTGAAGAGTCTATGCGTTTAGTTCCTGCATCTAAAGGGAAACGTTTTGCGAATTATTTAATTGATCTATTCATCTTGTACGTGATAGTGATAGTATTTGGTGTCCTATTTTATCCCATGTTAGATGCGTCTGGAGCAATATCAGATGGTAGTGGAGGCGGTTTAATTACAAACCTCCTATCATATTTGGCATATCTCGTATACTATTTCATTCTTGAAGCTTCCTTAGGAGGAAAAACTATAGGGAAGTATATAACTAAGACAAGAACCGTAGACATTGACGGTACTATACCAGATGGTGTCACGATACTAAAACGATCCTTGAGTCGATTCGTGCCTTTTGATGCTTTTTCATTTCTCGGAAGTCAAGATACTGGATGGCACGATCGATGGTCACATACTATGGTGATTGACGAGAAAGAAAGTCGGCTATAGGCCAATTACTTTACCCGATACCAAGTCTGTGTCCTGCCTAAGGCTGGTATGCCGATATAGCCTCTGAGTTTCATAGTGTCTTTGTCATCGAGGTAAAGTTTACACTTATAGATTTTACCATCTTCTGGGTCCATGACTCGACCACCTTCCCAAGTGCCGTCATCTTCTTTCATGTCATAGATGATCTCCATCCCGATCACGGGTTGGTCTTTCTTAGCACCTTTACAATTGGTACATAAGATATCTGGCTCTACATCAAATAGTTTGACGACAGTACCTGTGAGTACGCCATTGTTTATTTCTATTTTGATATGTGATGATGGCATATTATCCTTGTCATCAATGGCCTTCCAAACTCCCTCTACGCCATTCTGAGCATAGGAGATCGTGCAAAAAAGAACTAAAACTAATAGATGTAGATACTTCATAATTACATTTCTTGCTTCACTAACGTAATCTACGCCTAAGAGGTTACTACTAGATGTCTCTTTTAATAAAAGAATAATAGGCTAAGGCATTAAATATCACTATCCAGATAATCGAACTAATAGTTGCTTGCTGATAAGTTAGCAGGAAGCTAAAGTCAATATTATTCCAAGGTATTAGTGCTTCAAACCTATACAGAGGATTAGGTGTCAGGTCCTCTATACTATTAAGAGGAAAGTAGTTAACTATGGGACTCATGTGATATTTGAGATATATCAACTTCAGTAGCGTCTCGATCATGAGTATGTAACACAAATAGAACAATACAGCTATTCCGGATCTCCGTAATATGAATCCACAGAATAACCCAAATGATGTATGCCCTAATGTCATTAAAAAGAATCTCGGTATGGCCCAGCTCGTATCACTGAAGGCTTCAGACAAACTAATTTCTTCGGCATGTGCAGCTCCAATAATAAATCCAACGAGTCCATAATATAGGGCTGCCAGCAAACTAATGGCAATAATGCTATAAACCTTAGATAAGAAATAGGTTTGCCGAGTAAAGCCAGTTATGATGTTCTGTCTAAAGGTTTTAAACCTTACCTCATTTACAACAATGAACACGCTTATCAATCCAAGAAAAAAGAATACCAACCAACTACCAGCATAGCCTAAAAAATCCCATACAGTAGGAAAAATGAAAAACATGTCTTCGCTAAAATAGTCCTGTGGGACATTTTTAAATTCCTTTCCAACAAATATCACCGTCGGTAGCATGATAACAAATAGAATTGTCAAAAGCCCTATGACGGCACTTTTTCTGAATTTGGCGAATTCTAAAGCGAGTAAGGAAAAAACACTATTCATTATTATTTGCAGTTGACGTGATTTGTAAAAACTCCTCTTCTAATTTTCTTTTGCGTGCTACAATCCTGGTTGGTATAACCCCTTTCTGATAAAGTGACCTACTAAATTCATCGATAGAAGCATGTTCATCTATTAAGCATTCTATCCATTCTTTGCTCGGCAACATTTTCTTCACTAATGGATGATTAACAAGCACTGAAAGCAATCTGTCACGATCTATAGCATCTATTTCTATAGTGGTGTCTTTGCTAATGATGGCTCCAATTGATCCTGATGCTAATAATTTGCCATTCTTGATTATTGCCACATGATCACAGATCTTCTCTACTTCGCTTAGGATATGTGACGCCATTATCACCGTATTACCCTTTGATGCAATATCACTAAGTATTTGTCTGACTTCAGCAATTCCTTGAGGATCAAGGCCATTAGTAGGTTCATCAAATATCAGCACTTCAGGATCCCCAATCATGGTCGCGGCAATAGCTAACCTTTGCTTCATCCCTAACGAGTAGGTTCTAAACGCTGATTTCTTTCGATGAGCAAGGTTGACCATTTCCAAGAGTTCATCAAACTTGACGTCTTTGACCCCTTTAATTCTTCTGACTATATCAAGATTTTCTGAAGCATTGAGATATGGATAGAAGTTGGGTGTCTCCAATATGGCTCCTATTTTTAATCGAGCGTTTTCCCCGTGTGCCCCACCGAACCATTCATAAGTCCCGTCATCTGGCCTGAGGATATCTAATATAATTCCGAGGGTAGTAGTCTTACCGCTTCCATTTGGACCAAGTAATCCATAGATATGTCCCTTTTCTATTTCGAGATTCAGGCCATCAACTGCCTTGAGCTTCCCATATCTCTTAGAGAGATTTTTGATCGACAGTACAGACATAGAATTAGTTTTGCTCCAAAATAGAAGTATTCCCTAAATACAAGAATGATATCTGACGAATGCATCGTTTTTACGGAT
>CAZDHV010000090.1:0-9598 GCA_964505335.1 uncultured Saprospiraceae bacterium
CTATACCATACTAGGGACCAGTACTGATATACGAGAGATAAATGGTTGGACGAAACTAGGCTATACATATATATCAGGAAGTGAAGTCTCGCTTGACGTGGCTATCATCACTGTCAATGGAGGTGGCAATGGAAGAGAGGTAGCCATAGATGGATTAAGCTTTGTAGAAACCAGCTGTGATTCTGACGCAGATGGAGTGCCCAACATCGTTGATCTCGACAGTGACAATGATGGTATCTATGACGTCTTTGAATCTTCCAGTGGCCAATCACAAGTTGGAGGACGATTAAATACAAGTGTTGATCCATTTGGTATTCCTAACTCCGTCACAGACAACAGTGGATCAATTAATTACCAGATTGCAGATAGTGACGAAGATGGTACTTTGGATGAAGTAGAACTAGAAAGTGATGGAGATGGATGCTTTGACACTTTTGAAGAAAACATTGATGATCCTGACAATAATGGCATTGCTGGTATAGGGCTGCCGATGGTAGACGATGATGGCCTAGTTCTATCGATAAGCTATACGACTCCTACCAATAACACTTGGCAGAACCCAGGAGTAGACAATCCTTCTTGTGACGGAGATACAGATGGAGATGGGATCGCTGATTTATTAGACTTAGATGATGATAACGATGGCATTCCTGATGAGGTAGAAAACTCCGCATTTATAGATTTTAGCGGGAACAGAACCCTGCTAGTAGGTACAGACGAAACCGACCTTCTTGTAGGAGACAAAATCGTATATGAAGATGCGGTCTTTGATTGTGATAATATATTTTATGATGTCGTGCTGACTGTTACAGATGTAGATGGGGTCGTCTTGAGCGCAGATGTTAGTGGTCTCACTATTGACAACTCCAATCCTAGTTTAGATGATTATGCCACATTTTCTATGCAGGTAGTAGAGTCTGGCTCGGCAACAGTGGGCAATCCTGCAGGTACACCTGCAACTATTGATGATTTTGTATTGATTCAAAGAGATATCGATTCAACACCAGGTACAGATTTTACAGAAATTGTTGGAGTCAGTGATGCCACTCCTCCTGACGACGTTTTTTTTACCGGAACAACGAGTATTGAAGAAGCGGGCTTCGTCAATGGGGGCGGTCCGTCAGGGTTTACCGAGTATCGCCTTATCGCCTTAGGAGGTCCTACTCCATTTAGTAGTTACGGAGCGCTTGTTGGTCCTGATGAGTTAGATCCTAACTTTGGAGTTTTTCTAGTTTACGATGAGTTCAGTTTTGTTGAGTTGATATTTGGCATTACTGGATCAGCAAACACTAACTTATTGCGGATTACGAGATATGCGGCACAGAAGGACTGTGATTTGGATGGAGATGGAATCGCCAACTCTATTGATCTCGATAGTGACAATGACGGCATATATGATCTCCACGAAGCCGGGCACAGTTTTACATTGGATCTTGACAACGATGGGATCATAGATGGCTCAGACACGGCTTCTGGATTAAACGGACTCTTTGATCAACTAGAAACCGCAACAGAGAGCGGATTGGCGAATTATACATTTTCAGATTCAGATTCAGATAGCATTAGAGATTTCTTTGAACTCGATTCTGATGATGATGATTGTTTCGACACTCGAGAAGCCGACGTGATTGATGATGATTTTGACGGAACCGCAGGAACAGGAGTTCCTGTTGTTGATGCCAGTGGTCGAGTCACAATTGTCAATTACGAAGCGCCACCCACTAATCAATGGCAGAACCCTCTTCAGAGCTGTTTGGAAATCTGCGATAATGGTTTAGATGATGATAACGATGGCTTGATCGATGATTTTGATCCTGATTGTGCAGATTTCTTTTTAGAAGCAGAGTGTGGCTTTCCAGGCGAAAACTGGATTCGTTCTTTTTCTGCCGAAGCTTCTAATAATGACTTTCAGACCATTACGCCAGGCCTGAATTCGTTGGATGTCCCTCCTACTGGGGCAGCTGATATTTTACGTTTTAGTGTGACGATTGAGGCTGCTGGGACATATAGGATCTTGGGAAGAGTGCGATCTCAAAATGGTGGAGATGATTCTTTTTGGTTCCGTGTTGATGAGGGCACTTGGATTAATTGGAACGACTGGGATACCGCAGGGGAATGGTTATGGAGAGAATTTACAGATAACGACAATGGCAATGTAGCAGTACCGTTTGTCCTTGGTATAGGTAATCATACGATAGATATTGCATATAGAGAAGACGGTGCAGGATTGGATAAATTACATCTAACCATTAATGGAGGGACCCCAGAAGGAATAGGAGAAGAAGCTTTTAATTGCTTTAGGTCGATCACTACCAATCTGTTCTTAAACTATAAGATTAGGAATCGCAATAATTAACATATTGCGCAATAAGGCAATGTATTATTTGCTCTATTACAAATAGTTAACTACATTAGCGTTCAATTTAGCTCTAACCACACACTTACGCATTTTTCTGATTTAATAGAACCATTCAGAAATGCGTCTAGCATTTGTCCAAATAGCTGCAATTATCATACTGTGCGCTGGATACCTGTCCAGTCAGTGCCCTAACAATATATGGGATAGTATGAACGAAGGCTCGACTTATATAGAAGGATTAGGTCAAAAGGCTATCTATGGGGACTTTACCAATATGGATAATGCCCAACACGTTAACGATGGAGCTGTATATTACTTCGGTAATGTCATCAACAACGGACATATCGGTGATGGATTTGGGGAGGAATTCATTAGAGCATGCGATAACAGAGAGACAATCATTACTGGTACTGGCTTTACTGAGTTTAATGATTTGGATGTTGATAACTCGGCTGGGGTGTTTCTTAATACAGAGATGGAAATAAAGGAAAACCTAAGTTTCACCGCAGGAATCATACGGACGGATAGAGGTCGACGAAATAACAGAGTAACCTTTGGGGAGGGTTCAAATAATTCTGGAGCTGGAGACGATCGTCATGTTAATGGTACCATAGTGAAGAGGGGGGCAGGAGTGTTTTCATTTCCCCTCGGAGATGGAGACCATATCTCGCCTATGGTTATTAGAGGGCAGAATCCTTTTGACGTTTTTGAAGCAACGTATATTTCAGACAACTTAGACCGATTTCAACAAGCTTCTCGAGGCGTTTTTCCAGAGGACAGTAGTGATTTCAATGTTCTCAGGGTGCAGGACTTGGAATTTTGGACACTCGAAGGAGGTCAAAGCACAACTATTACGCTTTCTTTTACTTCTTATAGCGATATTTCAAGATTAACAGACAGTCCCGAAATAGACCTTACTGTGGTTGGGTGGCGAGATGGCCATTGGGAAAATATTGGACAGACGGAGGTCATTACCTTTTTGGGAACCGGGACTGTTACTTCTCGGGCGGTGGTCCCCAATGATTATGAGGCCTTTACATTTGGTGTTTTAGATACGGACGGAGATGAATTGGCAGATTCAGATGATATCGGAGTATTCAACCCTTGTGTACCAAATCCGAACTCACAAGCTTGTTTAGAGCAGATGTGCATCAGTGTAGATGCCGCAGTCTATCTCGAAGGGCCCCTATATCAAAATGGACAATACCTCAGTGAGATGAGGACCCAGTTAAATGATTTTGGATACCTACCTGGACAAAGACCTCGGACATTACTCGGAATAGCCAGTCATTCTGGGCAACCCTATAATAGGACACCATGGTTATATGACGGAACAGAAGGTGATGATATTGACGAGCTTAATAGCGTGATAAACAATAGTGTATATCGAGAAGACGTAGTGGATTGGGTCTTAGTTAGTTTAAGGACCACTACTTCATATACTTCGACAGTATGTACTAAGGCAGCATGGGTATTGCAAGATGGCACTATTGAACTGACTGACTTTTTCGATTGCTGTGATCAAGAGACTGACGAGTTTTATCTTGTCATTGAGCACCGAAATCACCTAGCTGTTATGACTCCTACACCGATACGAGTGGATGATGGGGGAATGATAAGCTATGATTTTAGGAGTAATGACTCTTATTCTGCCTTATTAGGCTCTACACAGAAAGAGATATTCCCCGGCATGTTTGCAATGTTCGCAGCTAATAGTGAACAGGAGTTGTCATTTGAATCATCACGTGATATTAATGCCAATGATAATGGATTTTGGGCACGTGCCAATGGGCGGCATAGTGGGTATTTCAATTCCGACTTTGACATGAATGGTGATGTTAATGTCCATGACAGAGCCCTTTGGGGACTTAATAATGGGGTTTTCACGGATGTTGATACGCCATTTAACCAGTAGTATGACGGTTATTTTGCAAATAAAGCGTTGAAATAATGTGATTTATGATATAAATTGACGTCTTATAGGTGAATTACATTACACACTAACTCTTTTCAATACTTACCCATGAGCATAAAGAAAGTTTTATTTGGTCTTTTTGCGTCAATCATTTTTGTCCTTTCATCTGCTTCCAGTGCATTCGGAGCAGAAGACATCTACACGGACATTATATTAATTAATGGTGTTGCAGTACTTGCAGACTATGATCAAAAAGGAGAGGTCCTCAAGGAATATGCTGAAGTCCCATATTATTTTTCGTCGTATCAATCACATGAAACGATAGTTGAAAAAACCACTGCTAAGTTCAAGGGTTTATCGGCTAAACCGCACAAAGTGTTCGATAACAACCATTTCTTGTCCGTCACAAATCATGTAAATACTAGCAGTTCTACTGCCTGTTCTTTCGATATTATCAATGATATGAATTCTGTTGATTTTATGGGCAAAGGACACATCCAAGAGATGTCGACTAATCAGTTTGTCGCTATTAGACAAAAAGTTAAATTCCCGCTAATCTAAAAAAAGATCATATTACATTTTTTTATAATATGTAATATTCCTACCTTTGTAAAGTCTCATCCCAGAGATTGAAGTCTGGCCGTACGTCAGAGTTCTTTTCTATTGATCTATTTAGTTGGAAATGATGAAAACTTTACGCTTAATTGCTTGTGCCCTTCTGTTAGTGCTCGTAACTATAAGAAGTGCTTCGACTCAGAATTGTGTTAATGATACGATTTTCTCTGATGTCCTGTTCGTTATCGATAATTCACAAAGTATTAGCACAACCGAGTATGCTCTCTTTGAGCAGACCATTGTAGCAACTATTGCTAATATTCAAGATAATTGTCCCTCCGCTCGAATTGCTCTTATGCACTATGGAGGCAGTTTTGGTCAGGAAGCGGTCATAGAATTTGACTTTGCTGCGGGCCAACAGATTACGGCAGTACAAAGGCAATTTTGTGTAATGCAGCCCTGTCCATCAGGAGGAGATGATCTGAATGCGGCAATGGACAGCGCAAGAGTCTTTATAAATGACGGTCGGCTTGATCATATTCAAGACAATTCATTAGAGATCGTCATATTTAGTGATGCTTTTACTGGTTTAGAGTGCGAGGGCCCAGGAGCATTTGTTAACTGTTCACAGATTGACCCTTTTACAGCTATTGATGCTTTAAAAGCGGAACCATTCAATGCAGAGGTAACTGTTGTCGGTGCAACGGTACAAGCTGAGGCTCGTAGATTAGCCTTATATGCCTCCCCGGGAGGTAGTTTTGATAATGTTACATTAGATCCGGTTTGTAGTTCAACATTCGACGGATGTACGCTTCCAAGACAATATATACCTATTGAATTTGATTCTCCAGCTGGACCAACAGCTGCTGTGATAGCTGATTTAGTATCATGTGGTGTACAGATTATTCCAATGGTAGGAATCGAACTAGTTGCTGATACAACGATAGTTTGTTCGAATTTTGGGCAATCTGCAGATCTAACAGCGAGTGCGGTTGGTGGTACTGCACCATTCATATTCGAATTTGATAATAATTTGGGTTTTGGCCCGGAGAAGACGGTTGATCCTACAGAACCTACAACATTTACAGCTACGGTTACAGACGCCAACGGATGTCAAGCTTCAGCCAGCATTACCATTGACGTTGATCCTGCATGTTGTCCTGAGACACTAAACTTAACAGTTACAGGCGACGACACATTTTGTCAAAATATTCCAGACTCCGCCACTATAGTAGCAGAGATGACCTTTGGAACAGCACCTATATCCTACACTTGGGATAATGGATTACCTGATGGTCCTGTTCAAACTGTAACACCTGATATTGAAACAACATATACCGTTACAGCTATAGACGCTGTCGGATGTACCCTAATAGAGACTTTTACCGTGACTCCTATATTCTGTCCACAATGTGAGATAGAATCTGGATATCCTGTAGAACCTCAAAAAATATGTGCAGTTAATGGCCAGTATGAGATATTCACTGAGCCCAATACTATGGTTAACACCCAGGGGACTTTTGATATCATATATCTATTAACTGATGAGGATTTAACAGTTATCGACTTTAGCATAGGACCGCAGACATTCTTTGTTACAGAACCTGGGGTATACAGAGTTCATACCCTTGTTGCTGAGGTGACAGACCCAACAAGTCCTGATTTTCTAGACTTGGATATTATAGAAGTTGGTAGTTCTAACCTTTTTGTGGTGGGGAACTGTATTACTAATCATGATATATGTGCGGATATCGACCTCCCAGGTCGTGCTACTAAGGCACTTCCCGATGATGACATCAGCTGCCAAGAAGTTGAAAATTCAATCAATCTATGTACCGATGGCCTTGACAATGATAATGACGGATTAGTAGACTGTGCCGATGAGGATTGTCAAGCATTGGAAATCTGCAATGAGCGATCATTTGTTGCCTGTAACGATCTATTTGATAATGACGGAGATGGTCTGATCGATTGTAATGACCCTGATTGTTTTGTCTTTAATATCTGCTTTGAACAAGATGAAATCTGCAATGATGGCATCGATAATGATAGAGATGGCCTCATTGACTGTTTAGATGATTCTTGCGCAAGTTCTACTTCGTGTATGGAGAATAATGTCTTTACTTGTCTTGACGGCATTGATAATGACGGCGATGGTCTGATTGACTGTCAGGAATCGGTCTGCCAACAATTTATTATCTGTGCTGAAGCTACACCGGAGGCCTGCGCTGATGGCCTTGACAACGATTTTGATGGATTGGTTGATTGTGCAGATAGTCAATGTCACCAAGCTCTTAGTAGCATGTGTGCTGCTAGTGAAACTAGTTCAACATTCTGTGGCGACGGTATTGACAACGACGGCGACGGTCTAGTAGACTGTAATGATCCAGATTGTGGATTTAGCGTATTAGAAACTATTGAGTCCACTGCTTCAGAGTTTATTATAGTAAGTGACGCAAGTTGTCCATCAAATAGGGGATCTATAAGCATCACGGGAGAGCTCGACTCAGATCAATTCCAATATTCACTTAATAGTGGACCTGCTCAGTTTAATCCCAATTTTGGTGGATTAGAACCTGGGGAGTATACATTAGAAATAACCTCAAGTGGGGTATGTAGCATTACAGTAGATTTCGAAATAGCTGATGGACAATGTGTGGAAAATTGTTCTGATGGTATAGACAATGATGGTGATGGTCTTGTAGATTGTCTGGATGAAGATTGTGGTGTGCTAGGGTTTGAAGGAAGAGTAGTAGTCAATGACCCTACCTGTCCTACACGGACGAATGGTAGAATAATCATAAATGGTGCTGTTGCAGGTGTAAGCTATCAATATAGCATCAACAATGGACAAGCGTTCCAAACATCATCGACATTCAACAATGTTCCTCCTGGTTCTTACCAGATCGTGGTTAGAACACTGGATAACTGTATTTATGAAGATTTTGTAATCGTTAATACTGTTACTGGATGTGCAGAATTCTGCAGTAATGGTATAGATGATGATGGTGACGGTCTTACGGATTGTGATGACCCAGATTGTGGGCTAACTGGATTTGCTGGGGCAATTACAGTCAACGCTGTAACATGTGACAGCATTAATTCGGGTAGTATTATAATTGGAGGGCAAGCGCCAGGTATCAGTTACTCTTATAGTGTAGATGGCGGATTTTCATTCCAGAATAGTCCAGAAATTACTGGGTTACCTGCAGGTCAATACGCTGTAATAGTACGATCTGAAATGGGTTGTGAGTTTGATGAAGTAGTAGAGGTTGATTCTATCTGTGACCCTTCAGAGATATGCGATAATGGGCTTGATGATGACGGAGATGGATTAACAGATTGTGATGATCCTGATTGTGGAGTTACCGATTTCGCGGTAAATGTTGAAGAAATTGAATGTGATGGGCCGATGACAGGAGCTATTACAATAACTGGTCAATTATCAGGAGTTGTATATACCTATAGTATTGATGCAGGTGTAAGCTTTCAAGCAAGTCCAGTTTTCAATAATATTCCCGCGGGCAACTATTTAGTACTTGTCAACACGGAGGTAGGATGTCAGTTTTCTCAGACGGTAGTCTTAGAAACACCAATATGTACTGTTCCTGGTGAAATCTGTGACAATGGCATTGATGATGACGGAGATGGCTTAACAGATTGTGATGATCCTGATTGTGGGGTGGCGGAGTTAGCTGTTGAAGTGGATGTCATAACGTGTATTGGTGACATGACAGGATCAATAACAATAACTGGGCAAATAGCCGGAATAAATTATAGCTACAATCTTGATGACGGACAATCTCAAACTAGTCCTTTGTTCGGCGGTCTTGTGGCAGGCAACTATGTTGTATCAGCGACTACAGGATCTGGGTCAAGCTGTTCATTTTCACAGGCAGTATTTCTTGAGGCACCAGACTGTGATGGACCAGGAGTGGCTGTAGAGATATTTGGCAATGGAATTGATGACGATGGTGATGGATTAATTGATTGTGAGGATCCTGATGGAGGAACAACGGCATTAACGATAACCACTCAAGATATTACCTGCGACGGACCAATGACAGGAAGCATAGCGATAGGAGGTCAATTAGCCGGAATAATTTATACTTATAGCATTGATAATGGAGTGACTTTTCAAGGTAGTTCAATATTTACAGGTGTTCCTGCAGGAAGTTATGATATACTGGTGCGGACCTCAGATGGATGTGAGTATATTTCCTTTACGTCGCTATCAACACCTATCTGTGATGATGGGTCTACAGTTGAGATATGTGATAACGGACTTGATGATGATGGCGATGGACTTACAGATTGTGATGACCCAGATTGCGGCATTAGCGACTTGACAATTGCTGTTGAGCAAGTGACTTGTGAGGGACCTATGACTGGATCGATTACGGTATTGGGTCAGCAAGCGGGAATAATATATAGCTACAGTATAGACAATGGAGTGACATTCCAAAACATGTCATTATTTGCCAATCTAATATCAGGCGATTATATAGTAGTAGTAGAAACAGGTGGAGGCTGCGAATTTACCCAGCCTATAACGCTTGAAGAACCAGTATGCGATCCAGGAGTGGAGATCTGTGATAACGGACTTGATGATGATGGCGATGGACTTACGGATTGTGATGACCCGGATTGTGGTATTAGCGACTTGACAGTTGCTGTTGAGCAAGTGACTTGTGAGGGATCTATGACTGGATCAATTACGGTATTGGGTCAGCAAGCGGGAATAATATATAGCTACAGTATAGACAATG
>CAZDHV010000090.1:9698-11995 GCA_964505335.1 uncultured Saprospiraceae bacterium
ACGGACTTGATGATGATGGCGATGGACTTACGGATTGTGATGACCCGGATTGTGGAGTAAGCGTGGCAGACTTTACAGTCAGTACTACTGATGCGACATGCGACATGGATGACGGAATTATTTCAGTCAGTTCGACAACAACTGAAGAATTTGTCTTTAGTATCGATGGAGGCATAACCACTCAAGAAGGCTTAAATGCAATCTTTGGTGGGCTAGCGCCAACAACAGGTTCTGGAGTCCCGGCATTTACTTTAGAAGTGACTAACGCCTTTGGATGTAGCATAACTACAGAGGTAGATGTAGATCAAGAGATGTGTGATACTGGTGATATCTGTGATATGTTTATGGCAGAAGCGCCTACTGTGGTGCCATCTTCGTGCCCTGATAATAATAATGGAGCTATAATATTTGATGCACCATCAGTGGGATTTTCATTTAGCCTTGATGGATTGAATTTCTTTCCATTTGGCTTGTTCAATAACTTGGACTCAGGACAATACACCTTGTTTGTGCAAAATGCAGATGGATGTATTGACGAAGTACCAGTCACGGTTCCAGGAATGGAATGTCAGATGGCTGCTGAAACATTCAGTTCAGACATCTTTGAGCTAAGCGTAATACTTGAAGGAGCATATGATGTGGATAATGGTCTAATGACCACCCACTTAAATGACTTAGGTTATCTTCCGGGTCAGAGCCCGACAACCTTCTTCGGAGAGCCGTTCCCTTCTGGTCAACCATATAACCAATCTCCATGGTTCTATGAAGGCAATGAAGGAGTTGGAGTATCAGAGCGAGATCTATATGATGATACTGTTGTAGACTGGGTGCTTGTTAGCCTTAGAGCTAATGAGTTGAGACCGTCAACATTCTGGAGAGGAGCTGGACTGCTTCATGAGGATGGCTCTATCGAAATCATACAGGAACCCGAACTTTCAATTGTAGAAGATCGCGAATTCTTTGTACTCATAGAACACAGAAACCATTTGCCTGTAATGAGCCCTACGCCATTAAGACTGCGTGGAGGAGAGCTTATTTACGATTTCTCCCAGGCTGATTCATTTAGAGAGATTATCGGAATCGGGCAGAAGGAATTAGACAATGGAGTGTATGTCATGCCAGCCGGCAATGGAGACATAGACACAGAAATATCTTCGATAATAGATATCAATGTTAGGGATCTAAATGCTTGGGCAGGAGCCAATGGAGAAAATAGTAGTTACTTCATTGAGGACTATGATCTCAACGGGGATATAAACATTAGAGATAGAGAACTCTGGCAACAGAACAATGGAATATTCTCTACCATATCATACAGATAGAGGAGAAAAACACATAAAATTATAAGGTAAAGAGGAAGTAGGCTTAGTCTGCTTCCTCTTTGTGTTCTACAACGACATCAAGAGAATTTGAGCTCACTTCGTCGTGCATCTTTCGATTGGATACAATGTCGATTGCCTTATAGATGGCATGACGCATTGACGAGGGATCTGCCATATTCTTTCCCGCAATTTCGTAAGCAGTTCCATGGTCTGGAGAAGTTCTTATGAGATCTAGCCCTGCCGTAAAGTTTACTCCTGTACCAAAGGATAAAGTCTTAAAAGGAATAAGTCCTTGATCGTGGTACATCGCAAGTATTGCATCGAACTTTTTGTAGGAACCATTTCCAAAAAATCCATCGGCAGGAAAGGGCCCAGCGGCCATAATCCCGTTTTCTTTTGCAGCTAGTATAGCAGGAGTTATATCCGTTTCTTCAGCAGTGCCGATTTCACCAGAATCGCCGGCATGAGGATTTAATCCTAGGACAGCGATCATAGGTCGCTCGAGTCCGAAATCGACTTTTAAGGTCTGATCAAGTATCTCGAGTTTATCAAGTATGATATCAGCAGTGATCTCTGCGGCGACCTCTTCGAGAGGGATATGGGCGGTAACCAAGCCGACGGTAAGTTGATCGGAAGTTAATAGCATAAGACTCATGTCTCCACCCGCAAAGTCAGTGATATACTCGGTATGCCCGAGGTATGGGAAGTCTGCCATTTTCATAGCCGCCTTATTGATAGGGGCAGTAACCAGCGCATCAATTTTTTTATCCTTAAGATCATTGAGTGCGCGATCGAGGGCGATATATGCACTCTGTCCAGAAACTTTCGTTGCCTCGCCTATATTAATGTCTACTGCGTCTTGCCAAGCCGTGATCACATTGATCTTCCCTGCTTTAGCTTCATCGGCATGTTGTACATTAACATAATTGAATCGATTGTCCTTGACGATGTTTTTATGATATCCTATGGACTTAG
>CAZDHV010000091.1:0-7555 GCA_964505335.1 uncultured Saprospiraceae bacterium
ACTTTTCTTGGACTTTCATCCAGGCCATACCCAATCGTACTTCGTAATAATCGTATTGCCCATTGAGCGCTTGGTGTACGGGTTTGAGGTCCTTTGGTTGATTGAGTGACTTCCATTTAGCCCCAATTACTTCGCACTTCTCAAGAGAGATATATTGATGAATGTCTATGGATTCGCCTTTCTCATATAGGGTTCCGATATGACTATATATAGTCAGTAATTGCAAGTCCCGTTCGGTTGCTATCTGAAGTGGATTTTTGCCTTCATTTATCAGTTTCAAGGTTTCGATATAAGTTTTCCCTTTTATCGACTTCTTGTGATTTTGAGTGAGCAAATAATCTCGGATCACTTCTAAGACATGATCTCCATAGTCCTCTTTCTTCTTTACGCCTATACCTTCAATCATCAATAAGTCTTCTGCTACAATAGGCTTGGCCTTGACTATTTCTTTGAGTGTGGCATCAGTAAAAACAGCATAGGCGGGGACACCTCGAGCCTTAGCGGTCAATAATCTCCATTGTCTCAATTTTTCAAATAGTTCATCAGTCACTAACTGCCCTTTGCTGATTTTCTTAGCAGTAGGTTTAGACTTTTCAAATTTAACCAAGTCCACCCTTTTTTCTCCTGACAGTACGGCTTTGGAGAGAGGTGTAGCCTTTAGCGCTGATCCATGAGAATAATCAATGGAGATCAACCCTTGATTGAGGAGTTGTGTGATGTAATCTTTCCAATCCAGGAAGGGCAAGTCCCGTCCTGCCCCATATGTTTTGATTTCGTTATAGTTATTGGCTAGAATCTCTTGCCGACTAGAGCCACGCAGTATATCTATGAGTATATCAGTCTTTGCTCGTTGATGGGTTCGATAGACTGCTGATAGTGCTTTTTGTGCGAGTACAGTACCATCAAATACCTTTGGCGGATTTAAGCAATTATCACAATGCCCACAGCCCTCTGCTCTAAACTCTCCAAAGTAATTAAGGATCAGGTTAGTTCTACAACTCGGTGCTGTAGAACATTCCCACATACGATTTAGCTTCTCAGTTTGCACCCGCTTAAAAGTTGTGTTACCCTCGCCCTCATCGATAAACTGCTGGAGCCTCATCTTATCCGCCCAGCTATAGAAAAGCAAACATTCGGCATCCAAACCATCTCGTCCTGCCCTGCCTATCTCTTGATAATAGCCTTCTATGTTCTTGGGAAGGTTATAGTGGATCACAAACCTCACATTGGACTTGTCAATCCCCATCCCAAAGGCAATCGTAGCACAAACGATTCTGATTTCATCATTTTGAAAACGCTGCTGTATCCGATTACGACTCATGCCATCCATGCCTGCATGATAATAACCGCTGTTGTAGCCAGCCTCCTTTAGTTTTTTTGACAAACTCTCAGCACCTTTGCGGCTGAGGCAATAGATGATGCCTGTTTGATTCTTATACTGAAACAAGAACCTTAAAATCTTGCTGAACCGATCTTGACCCGGCGACGATCTGATCGTGAGATTACCACGCTCAAAACTACCCAAGAACATCTTAGCATCTGGCATGCTCAGTTGCTTAAGGATATCCTGCTGTGTAGCCGTATCTGCAGTAGCGGTCAAGGCGATGATCGGCACTTGTGGTATCTCCTGACGCAACATACCTAACTTGGTATACTCCGGCCTAAAATCATTCCCCCAAACCGATATACAATGTGCCTCATCAATCGCTATCAAACTGACCTTAATACTGCTGATAAACCTAAGAAAACGTTCCTGCAGCAGACTCTCTGGTGCCATATAGAGCATCTTAAGAGTGCCATCTTGGATCTGCTCAGTGATTTCTCTTTTTTCTATTGATGACAATGACGAGTGCATGCAAGCGGCAGCAACACCAAGCTCCTTTAAGGCCATAACCTGATCCGTCATCAGGGCGATCAGGGGAGAAACAACAATCGTTATACCCTCCAAGCACAATGCTGGAATCTGAAAACAGATGGACTTCCCTCCCCCTGTAGGTAGTATAACCAATGTGTTCTGACCTTCTAAGACATGATCGATGATCTCTGCTTGCATCGGCCTGAAGGACTGATACCCAAATATGGACTGGAGAATTTCTATTGGCGTTGCGATCACTCTAAGGTAGCTTGATTGGAGAGCATAAAAGTGACTAATTCTGATTGAATTATCACCTAACTACTGTTATAGAATTAGTGATAATATCATCTTGACTTCTGATTGATATCAATCGACTCTGCACTCACAACTGTGAGCTAAATACTCAAATGCGAATCATCACAGTATGGAGGTGTCTTAGTGAGCTTACATGTACAGAGCGAGACCTTGCGCTCAGACTCCACTTCAAATTTTAATGGCTTGATCTTCGTGCCATTATGAAATCCATTGCAAAATGGCTGATTTTTACTATTACCACATTGGCAATAGAGATAGGTCCCTGCAGGAAGCACTTCTTGGTATGGAGCCGTACCCGTATTCCTTTCTTTCTTAAAGTCCTTATGCAACTCACTCTCTTTATGTGGTGATTTCAAAAATGGATACAACAAATGCGAGTACCAGGGATCTTTTGGGTCCTCTAGTAGACCGAATTTTTCTGGATACTGTCTGGTAAACTTGGCAGTGCCGAACATCTGATCCCACAGTGAAAAGGTATTGCCAAAATTGCCGTTCGGATCACTCACATTATCGGCCATCGATGTCCCATGATGCGAAAAATGAAAGGCAGGCGTAATGAATATACGTTCTATTACTGTGGCCAATGGATTGAGCCATTTGTGCTTATACAGCGCAGTATCCCAAGTCCATGTGCTGTGTGTGCTCGTTACGATAAGTTGCTTGAACAACAATCCGAATATGACAGCAGGCGCCAATCCTAAAAAAGTGCAAATAGCTCCCCACCAGAGATTAGGCATCAAAAGATAGTATACCCAAGAGTTTCTATAACTGACTAATATGCCCATATCCTGAGCGGCATGATGTACTCTATGATGCTTCCAGAGCCACTCATACTCGTGAGCAGAGCGATGATACCAATATTGAGAGACGTCATCAATGAAGAGGTAGAATGGAATAGCCAGCCACAGTGACCAACTTTGCAAAGCATTGGAGAATTGAGGCATTAGTGCATCTCCTACGAATACAATAAGTAATACTTGAATGGTTTTAGTGAACGCTACAACGAAAAAACCAACTAGCTCTAAAATCCAATCTGTCTTGTCCCTTTTGTCGTTGTGATAATGACCGAGGACAACTTCTATCAAGGCGAAAAAAAGCAGTATTCCTATAACTGCATAAACGTCAATATTTGGGATGCTAAGCCAATCCATGCGACCGTAGTTTAGATAATTTTTTTGTACTATCACCTAATATAGTACAATCGTACTAATCCTATTGCATGAAAATTGACACTAAAACCAAAATTGTCCTTAAGGCTGTCGAGCTCTTTAATGAAAAAGGCTTCAGCAATGTTAGCTTTCTTAAGATTGCCCAGAGTCTTTCTCTAAGTCCAGGTAATGTCACTTATCATTTTCCAAAGAAGGATGATCTGATGAACGCTGTTTACTTACATTTTCAACAAGAAATACTGAAGAGCGTGCCGCTCAAAGTCGATGAAATCAACTTGAGTAGTTTACATAATCAGATTGGCGATTTTTTTAAGCTCCAAAACAACTTAAAGTTTTTCTATTCAGACTTAGTGGACATCGTCAGAGGTTATCCAAAAATTGCTGAACTGCATAAACTACATATTGATAACCAAATCTCACGGTTGCACGACGTACTAAACGAATTTTCTAGATCTGGTCGCCTAAAAAAATATGAGTCTTCTAACCTTTATGCATTTCTGTCACGTCAACTATGGTTAACTGGATCATTCTGGCTATCTCGATGCATAGTAAGAGGTATGAAACATGATATGGAAGAACTGCAGGAGCAGGCCTGGTCACTAATCTACCCCCACCTTACTGACAAGGGTAAACAAGAATTATCCAAATTGATAGATATCGCAAAATTTACATAACTCCATCAGTGACACACAGGAGATAATTTTGATAAATTGAAAGAGTAAAATATAGTCTTATGTCTACAGCCGTTAAATCCAAATCTTCTACAGATGTCAAAGCTCTATTTGACAGACAAGTCAATCATCAACATATTGTTGCGAGAACGAGTGCGAAGGAACGTATTAAGAAGCTAAAAAAACTGCATAAAGCGGTACTTAACAACAAGGAGAAAATACGCAAAGCGTTACATGAAGATTATCGTAAACATCCGAGCGAGGTAGACCTTACCGAGATCTATCCAGTGACAGGGGACATCAAGCATGCAATCAGCCATATCAGAAGATGGATGAGACGACAGCATGTCAACACACCGCTATCGCTGATGGGCTCGAGCTCCTGGATACATTACGAACCAAAAGGAGTATGCCTAATTATCTCACCGTGGAACTTCCCATTTAATTTGACTTTCGGACCGATGATTTCGGCAATTGCTGCAGGCAACTGTATCATGCTCAAACCATCCGAGCATACTCCCCATATCTCTCAAGTAATGGCGGATATGATCGGCGATCTATTTGATCCTGAGGAGATCACTGTCGTACAGGGAGGAATCGAAAGTTCTAAGGCCCTACTTGAGTTACCATTCAATCACATATTCTTTACAGGCGCACCAACCATCGGAAAGGTCGTCATGGCAGCAGCCGCCAAGAACCTCACGTCAGTAACGCTCGAGTTAGGCGGCAAATCTCCAACCATAGTTGATGAAACAGCAAATATCAAGACCGCTGCGAAGCGTATCGCTTGGTCCAAATGCTTAAACAATGGGCAGGTATGCATAGCACCAGACTACATCTATGTCCATGAAAGCAAGAAAGAAGAACTCATCGATGAAATCAATAGCAATATCAAAAAGATGTATGGTGACACGATCGGGCAGTCCGATTCCTATTGTCGCATCGTTAATAACAAGCACTTCAATCGTGTTAAAAGCTATATGGACGAGGCCATGAATCACGATGTCAAAATTGAGAGTGGTGGAAAGATGGATGGCGATCAAGACTTCATCGAACCGACAATCATATCCAATGTCAATGCAGAAATGGATCTCATGTTACACGAGATATTTGGACCATTGCTACCGATCATGACCTATACAAACTTGGATGATGCACTCAATAAAATCAACAAAAGAGAAAAACCTCTGGCGCTATATATCTACAGTCGTAAGAAGAAAAACATCAATAAGATCATCAATGAAACCAGTGCTGGAGGCACCTGCATTAATCATAGTGCCATCCACTTTTTCAACAATAACCTCCCATTTGGCGGGGTGAATAACAGTGGAATTGGCAAGGCACATGGCAAGTATGGATTTGAGGCATTTTCTAATGCACGTGCGGTCTTGAAACAGTGGAGTCCAATGAGTGCTATAGAGTTGATGGCACCTCCATACACTGATCTTAAGCAAAAGATGATCGACTTGAGCATAAAGTACTTTTAATGTCACGACGATTTAAATGGATACTGATTGCACTACTCATAATCGCTATCATAGCTTTTATAGCTTGGCGATTCATTAACCCGACAGGTCCCGTACTTGATCCGGTGAATAATGAGATCAGAGACCGCGCAACTAAAGACTGGACTGCGCTGGAAGCTAGCGTAGATAAGAACCCACTAAATGATGTGTTCTTTGGTGATATGCACGTCCATACAGCATATTCTTTCGATGCCTATATAGGTGGTACCACAGGTACACCTGATCAGGCATATCAATTTGCTCAAGGTACTGCAATACCAGTATTGGGAGAGTCTGTCAAGATCAAGCGCCCCCTTGACTTTGCTGCGGTGACTGATCACTCAGAATACCTAGGTGAACTATACACTGTAAATGTCCCTGAAGCCCCTGGATACAACACACTGCATCCGAGAGTCATCCGAGGCATCGGCATAGATACAACAAAGCAGCAAGAGTTTTTTCTGAAGATGCTTCGCAATACAGGTAACGCCACTAAGAATCATCCTCGCTTTTTCAGGGGATTTGAGACGACTATTGCTGCTTGGGATATTGCCCTGGAGGCGGCAGAGGATCACTACAAGCCTGGAGAGTTCACCACATTTGCAGCATATGAATGGACACTCGGTATAGGAATGATGCATGGTCATCGCAATGTGTTCTTCAGAGATATGGTGGTGCCTGATTATCCGATCAGCGCCATTGAAGCCACCGATGAAGAACAGTTGTGGCAATCCTTAGATGGTTTTAGGAAAGATGGTTCGACTGTGATGGCCGTTCCCCACAACACTAACTTGAGTGGGGGATTCGCATTTCCCGAGCAGCGAGCTGATGGCTCTCCGATAGACCGAGCGTATGTCGAGCAGCGAAATGCAAATGAACCCCTCGTTGAAATACATCAAGCTAAAGGTAATTCAGAGGTTTACGCCAGCTTCTGGGAAAACGATGAGTTCGCAGATTTTGAAAACTATAATCAAGGTCCGCCATTGATCAACAATTTTGTCAGGCATACCCTTAAGCGAGGACTTAAGTATCAGGATGAATTTGGCACTAATCCTTATAAGTACGGGTTGATCGGCAGTACAGATTCTCACAATGCGACACCAGGTAATACAGAAGAGGATGACGATTATATCGGCAACCACTGCCAGATAGACCTACGAGCCGAGACGCGAGTCAGTCGAGACTGGATATTGGACCGAGAGGTCAAGACACATGTAGCTGTTAATCCCGGTGGATTAATGGCAGTATGGGCTCCTGCCAACACAAGATCCGATATCTATGACGCCATGGCCCGCAAGGAGACCTATGCAACCAGTGGCACGAGGATAAAGGTTCGATTTTTTGGCGGATATAACTTCGAGTCACGCTATGAGAACTACGATGAACTAGTAGAAGACGGTTATGATAAAGGCGTAGCAATGGGCAGCGATATCTCTCTGGAGGAGCAGTCAGGAGAATTCAGCAATAGCCGAGGGCCGCAGTTCATCGCTTGGGCAAGTAAGGATCCTATCAACGCCAATTTGGATCGTATCCAGATCATCAAAGGATGGTATGAGGATGGCGATATGAAAGAAAAGATATACGACGTCGCCCTATCTGATGAGCGCAGGGTAAATGTCGATGGCACAGTAGACCGATTAACTGATGTCGTCGATCTAGAATCTGGAGCTGTGGACGAGTCATTGGGCAATGCTGAGCTATCGGTGGTCTGGCGCGACCCCGACTTTGATCCATCGGTAGATGCGTTTTATTATGCGCGAGTATTAGAAGTCGAGACCCCACGCTATAGCCTCTGGGATGAGATCAGGCATGGAGTAAGCTATCCGGCTTCAGTTCCTAAAACTATTCAGGAGCGTGCTTGGAGCTCGCCGATATGGTACAATGCTGAGCGATGAAGTCGCTAATAGCTCTACTTCTTATAATACTTGCCACTATGGGCATAGCTCAGGGAATCACTTTACCGCTATACGAGGGCGGCACTTAAGATAACGAGACTGTCAGTTATCAAGATAATATCAAGTTGCTCTCCAGTATTGAAAA
>CAZDHV010000091.1:7655-9079 GCA_964505335.1 uncultured Saprospiraceae bacterium
AGATTAGCAACTTAGGCTGTATCTCCATTCATTGTCACAATTCAGCATTGAAGACAATTATCTTAATCTTCAAGCTCAACAAATTAGCTAACCGTGTGTATTAATACCGCCTATTAAGCTAATAACATGACTATAAAAAACACGCCTACAGAAGCATTTGCCTCGATACCAGACTATCCATTTGAGCCTAATATGGTCGATATTGGAGATGGTCTTACGGTTCACTATGTTGATGAAGGCCCTAAAGATGGCACCGTTGTATTATTACTTCATGGAGAGCCCAGCTGGTCTTTTCTTTACAGGTTTATGATTCAAGAATTTGTTGATGCTGGATATCGGGTAGTAGCGCCAGATCTTATTGGCTTCGGCAAATCATCCAAACCTACAGAACTAAGCGACTATACCTATGCCAGTCACCTACAGTGGATGACGACTTGGCTGGACAATCTAGGGATAACAGGAATCAACCTATTTTGTCAGGATTGGGGTGGACTTATAGGCTTGAGGCTATTGACTGCTCAGCCCAATAAATTTGATAGACTAGTAGTAGCTAATACTGGACTTCCAACGGGGGAGCAAGGATTTCCTGAGGAATTCTTGAAATGGCAGAAGTTTAGCCAGACAGTGGATGTATTGCCGGTGGGTAAAATTTTGCAAAAAAGTACTGTCCGCAAGCTGACCGATGCCGAGATAGCTGCATATGAAGCACCATATCCAGATCCATCCTATATGGCTGGCGCTAAGATATTTCCTTCTTTAGTGCCTACTTCTACAGATGATACAGAGGCTGGAAATAATAAAGCTGCTTGGAAAGTATTGATGCAATGGAGTAAGCCGACTTTGACACTATTCAGTGATAGTGATCCAATTACTAAAGGTGGACACAAACCATTTCAAAAATTCGTGCCGGGAGCGAAAGGGCAGCAACATACTATTATCTCAGGTGCCGGACACTTCCTCCAGGAAGACAAGGGATCAGAAATAGCCAAACTCATGATTGACTTTATTCAAAATACATAGACTATGCAACTCACTAATCAAATACATCCAACTAAAGAACAGTTTCAAAAAATGGTGGCGAGTTATCCCAAGGATACTCCGGTCACTATGATTAACATCTTAAAATTTCGTCGTAAGACTGAGGCCGGAAACGAGACTGGTGTTGAAGCGTACACTCGATATGGGCTTAACACCTTACCATTCATGAAGAAACATGGAGCTCAACTCATCTGGCGTGGTCAGGTTAAAAGCACACTTATCGGAGATGACCAAGATCAAGCCCATTTGGTCATGCTTGTTAAGTATCCTGCGCTTCAAAACTTCATTGATATGACCTCCGATCCGGAGTACGTGAAAATCTCGAAGGATAGAACCATTGCTCTGGAGTACGGCGGACTATGGGCATGTGAGGAGGAGTATTTGAT
>CAZDHV010000091.1:9179-11963 GCA_964505335.1 uncultured Saprospiraceae bacterium
GCATATTCAATAGCTCACCTCATCAGGTTTGCTAGTCCACTTATTATCCTGTATTCTGAATCGCCAAGGCCAATTGGCGCATTCTTCAGCATAGGCTATGCCGACACGTGGACCAGAAACAATAGAGTCCATCATCACTTCCTCTCCATCATATAGTTGTATGGTAGCCTCTGCTGCATACAAAGCTCGATTATTGAGCTCAGTCGTGATCCCGAAAGCTTGGGTCCATTTTCCTGGTCCATTAGTTAAGTTTTCTATCGAACCTTTGATATTCCTGCGAGATCTGGCAATGTCTTCCCCTATTGTAAGCTCTACCGCCCTGACCAATACCACATGGCCATAATCCTCAGGGCCCGTTATCACATTGAACAGGTGATGGATTCCATAGCACAAGTAGATATAGCTGCTGCCCCCTGACTCAAACTGATGTTTAGTTCTTTTGGTCCGCTTATTCGGGTAGGCGTGACTGCCCTTATCATCTGAGGCGCGATAGGCTTCAGTTTCTACAATGCGGCCCGCTACCAACTGTCCATTGATGTTAGTGGAAATCACCTTCCCCAACAGGCTTTGAGCCATTCTAAGGATATCATCACTCTGATAATATTCCTGGGGTAGTATCTTATCCTCGTCGAGTATAATTAGGCGACTCTTTAGTGATCGTAATATTATGAGGGTGACTCTCAAGTACCCCGGAGCTGGTAATCTTGACAAGAGGTGAACCTTGAATTGATGGTATGTCCTTGGCACCACAGTAACCCATACTCGCTCTCAGTCCACCCGTATATTGTACCATAACCTCAGAGATGGTTCCCTTATAAGGCACTCTACCTTCTATACCTTCAGGAACTAACTTCTTGACATCATCTTCAGCATCTTGGAAATAGCGATCCTTAGAGCCTTTTTGCATAGCACCTAAAGACCCCATACCTCTATATACCTTAAACTTACGACCATCGTAAATCACGGTTTCTCCAGGCGCTTCCTCCGTACCTGCGAATAGCGATCCGCCCATTATGGTACTTGCTCCCGCAGCTAATGCCTTAGCAATATCTCCAGTATAGCGTATCCCTCCATCTCCGATGATTGGCACACCAGCCTTAAGACCCGCCTTAGCAGCATTCATGATAGCACTTAGCTGAGGTACTCCTACACCGGCAACTATACGAGTTGTACAGATACTACCAGGTCCCACGCCCACCTTGACACCATCCACCCCATGATCGATCAATGCTTGAGCACCTGCCTCTGTAGCAACATTGCCGCCAACCACTTGGAGATCCTTAAACTTGGTCTTAACCTCCTTAATACACTTTAAAACACCTTGGCTATGACCATGTGCTGTATCCACAATGATCACATCTACACCCACCGCCTGCAATGCTTCTACCCTATCAAAGGTATCTGCACTAATACCCACAGCCGCTCCAACAAGCAGTCGCCCATGACTGTCTTTACTAGCGTTTGGATAGCTCTCTACTTTGATAATGTCCTTATAGGTGATCAGACCGAGTAGCGTATTATTATCATCAACTACAGGCAGCTTTTCAATCTTATGCTCTTGGAGGATGGCTTCTGCCTGCTCTAGGTTAGTACCTATTGGAGCGGTAATGAGATTCTCCTTCGTCATGATTTCTGTGACTTTTCGCCCCAGATTGTCCTCAAATCGAAGGTCTCGATTAGTCAAGATCCCTACCAATTTCTTCTTGCTGTCAACTACAGGGATACCGCCAATCTTATAAGTACGCATGAGATCATGTGCATCCTGTAAGGTGGCATCTATTGTCAATGTCACAGGATCTATAATCATTCCACTCTCCGATCTTTTCACCTTACGCACTTGCTCGGCTTGATCGGCAATGGTCATATTTTTATGGATGATTCCAATTCCACCCTCCCTTGCCATAGCAATGGCCAAATTGTATTCTGTAACCGTATCCATAGCTGCAGAAACGATCGGAACATTGATCGTTAGCTCACGAGTCAACTGCGACTTGATAGATACATCTCTCGGTAAAACTTGCGAATACTGTGGAACTAATAGTACGTCATCGAAAGTGAGTGCTTCGACGATTGGGCTAAATGGTGTGGTAGCTTTATCCATGCACAAAAGTAATACTATTATCAAAAATTTGTGCGCTCCACGATTTTTCCAATCGTCAGTTTGTCGTCATTCAAAAGAATATTAAAATATTTGTAGCATGGAGTTGTACACTGACGAATATTTCATGCAGCAGGCCTACAAGCAAGCACTGAAGGCCCTCGAAGAAGGCGAAGTTCCAATTGGGGCTGTAGTCGTGGCTCAGGATCGCATCATCTCACGGGCTTATAATCAAACCGAAATACTCAACGATACTACTGCCCACGCTGAAATGCTCGCTATAACCGCGGCCTCCTCCTATCTGGGAAACAAGTACCTCAAGGATTGTACGCTCTATGTTACCATGGAACCCTGTGTGATGTGCGGGGGTGCGGCCAAGTGGTCACAAATCGGAAGAGTTGTCTATGGCGCTGAAGATCCTAAATACGGATTTATGAAATATGGCAAGGGACTACTCCATCCCAAAACCAAGTTAGAGTTTGGCATCTTGAGTGAAGAGTGTGGTGCTCTGGTCACAGACTTCTTTAAAGCTAAGCGGAAGTTGAAGGTGAATTAATTGGTTAAAAGGTCCTGTTGCATTGGCCAACACCTCCATCTCCTTATAAGATTATGTTAAGTAGAGACGATTAGGGTTAAAGCTTTTTTAAGAGCCATGCGAGGATAGTCTGTGTTCGTTATCATTGTAA
>CAZDHV010000092.1:0-5118 GCA_964505335.1 uncultured Saprospiraceae bacterium
ATGGTATAATTCTGCCCTTTGATGACGCTGTAATCACTGATGTCGGGATCGTAGAAGCTTAGTTCTGGATTAAAGCTGATGCGACCCTCTTTCTTGGGAATCATGAGATATTCGTAAGTCTTAGTGGTGATGATTTTGCCATTTTCGACACTGTTTTCTTCGCGCAAGAGATTGGGCTCATAGATATCGAATAGATCTCCTAGTGGCTGATCTGGAGCGGTGAGTAACTTGCCATCGCCATCACCTTTGATCTGGAAGGTTAATGTCAAGGCATCATCCATAGAAAGTTGTTTCCGATCGATAGCTGTGCCTAAGTAAAAATCACCAATGGCTCCAGCAAATGAGGCTGGTGCATCATCAGGCAAATCCGTTACATCAACTCTAAATGGTTCAGTGTTGACGTTGAAACGCTTGAGGTTATTGTTGAAGAAAAAGCTCGACCGTCCCGAATTAGTTGATATACCTAGGGTGAATAGGGCAGGGTCTATTTCAAATCTGCCTTTCTGCTGAGGGAATAGTGCTATTACCTTAATTGCCCTGCTCACATATTGAACACCATCACGAACAACACGCTCAGAGCGCTCACGGTAGTTATTAATTTCTTGAGCGAAGAATCCATCAAACTCGGGCTTCCGTGTGAGATTGATAGATCGGACATCCTTAGTGGTATAAAGTACATACTTAAGCGTGATCTGCTGGCCGATGTGGCCGGTGTCTCGATCTACCACTGCTTCAATGAAAATATCCGCATCAGTAAGTCCCGAGATGCCTGAGGCGTTGTTTTTCGAGCCGGGTTTGCCAGCAACAGCTTCAATAGTTATAGGCTTACTTCTATATGTTTTACCAGCTACCTTGATGCTCGCACTTTTAATGGTGTATTTGCCAGGTTTGGAGACATTGAGCCCATATCCGAAACTTGCCTTTTGGCTTCTGCGACCATTAATGATACTCACTTGAGATGACTGACTGGGCCCAGAAAGCACCTCGATTGAACCGAAATCAGGTGGCGTAAAGCTGTCACCATTGGCATTTTCAAGTGTGAAGGTCACTTGGAAATAATTGTTAACCACGACCTGTCGAGCATCCGCTTGTGCATAGAATGCGATCTCTTGTGCAGCCGCACTGAACACTATTAGAAAGAATCCGAGAAATAGACTTACTCGCTGCAACATCTATATTCTACGAGTCTTGAGTTTTTTAAATTTCATCCTTAGGGAGTCTTCTTTGGTCATGGCGCTCGTGTCCACCTGAATGGTTTCATGGATGACCTGATAGCCCGAGGGGTCTTGACGGATGCCATCTGGATTAGCTAATACCGTAATCTCAATAGCCTCGGTGGACCATTGATTATCACCATTGGCAAGGACAGCTGGAGCAAGGGTGTAGATTCCCGTGGTCTCTGGCTGGAGAAAGTAACTATATGAGGCACTCTGAGTTACAGCGCCATTGATCATGCTAAACTGACTGGATACATTAGGTCCGCTGACGATTACAAAGCCATCAAAGTTTGGCGCTTGAAAGTCGCCATTTGCATTTTGGATGCTGTACTTAACCTGCAAAGCATTGCCCATATACACGGTATCATAGCTAAGCTCTTGCTTAAATACCACATCTTGACCCTGCAGGAGAGCCAACGATCCAAGGCACAGGATTAAAACCAACAAATAGTCTCTCATCATTTGTAATTATACCAGAACCAAATATAGCCGAATGAAAAGCTAAAGGTCAATGGAGAATGCTGAAAAGATTTTAGAATTCAAGAAGAAATAAGTGTTCGAAGTATTCCTCACTTTGATTTATGCGACCAATAAGATATCTGTTCCTCAGTTGTGTTAGGGATAAAATAAGGTCGGACTACTCTGAATCCAACACTTTCTGACTTGTGCGCTCTTTCTTGTGGCTCGTCATATTCTTCCCACTTAGGATCAAGAGCTTCTCGGGCTCCACATCTCAGAGAAGATGGATGCTTTAGCCAAGAACCACCTCGGATGACAGCAGGGGCATCTTCTTCGACTAATACCAATGGGTTCCTAATCTTATGGTTATCGTAGCCCCGTGTAGAATAATGGTCTATGGTCCATTCTGCTACGTTGCCGAGCATGTCATAGAGTTTCCATCGATTCGGTTTTTTGCCTTTGACAGCATGTGCTGATCCATTGCTCGAAAATCTGTTCCAAGCATATACATCGACGCTTTCAGTTTTATCAAAGTGATATTCGCTTTCTCTATGTGCCCGACAGGCATACTCCCACTCTGCCTCTGTCGGTAGGCGATAATAATCACCGGTCATTGCACTGAGCCATTCACAGTATGCGGAGGCTTCAGCTTGGGTCATATTTGCTGCAGGGTGGTTGCCAGGGACTGGTGCTTTAGTAGAATCCACTGCTGGAATCGAAGGCCTTGGTATCTGGTCGATATCAACGATAATCATCGGATTTTTCACACCGTCTCTGCGCAGATGATCTACTGATCGATCTAAAAAAAGTTGATAGAGCTCCTGGGTGATTTCATGTTCAGCAATCCAAAATGCGTCTAACTCGACATGATGAATCGGTCGTTCGTCCTCTCCACTATTGACCGCACTGTATGTGCTACCCATGTTGAAGTTGCCATCCTTGATCGCCACCATCTTGAGCTGTACGTCTGTATTAGGGATTTTAACCTTGTAAGATCGGAGTCCACGTTGGGCAATAACGGAGCTGCAGATCATCAATAGAATGACCATCAAACTTATAAGCCGCATTGATTTATGAGTACTCATCGATGTACAGACGTATTGATTTGTAAGAATGTAACAGGAAGGCTAAGCTTAGCTACCAGTCCTTCTTAGGTTTTGTCTTATTTCCCGATACTTTTCTCAGCTTCTCCTGGACATTTTTTTCTTCATTTTCTATCACTTCGAGGAGCTTGAGGGCATCCTCCTTGCTGAGTTCTTGCCCTTGAGCGGCTTGCTGCTGTTCTTCAGATGGATTTTCTATATCTGAATCCTGAGGTTGTTGTTCTTGTTGCTGTTGGTCATCACCCTGCTGTTGCTGATCTTGTTGTTGATCATTACTTTGTTGCTCCTCATTCTGTTCATTATTCTGCTCGTCCTGCTGTTGCTGTTCTTGCTGCTGTTGCTCTTGCTGTTGCTTCATCATCAACTTAGCCATATACAGATTGGTGAGAATTTCGGAATCATCAGGATTAAATCTATTCGCTTCTTTATAGGTATCTATGGCTGCCTCAATCTGCCCAGATTTGAGTTGGGCATTGCCTAGATTATATAGTGCATTGGCACGCTCTAAATCATCTTCAGCAACATTATAGGTGCTCTGGTAATGTTGCACCGCTTCTTCATAGCGTTCCTGCTGGTAGACTGCATTGCCAAGGTTAAAATTGCTCTTAGTAGAACTGTTCTTCTGCTGTGCTTTCCGATAGCTTTCTTCGGCAGTGAGGTACTCTTCATTAAGATAGGATTCATCACCTTCAATAAGTAGCTTGTGCGCACTCTGTGCCATCATGGCAGTGCTGCATATGATGAGAAATAATATAATGCCGATGTGTCTCATGAAATTGTTTTTATACTAATTGCAGTTTATAATGCTGCATTGGATTGATTGAAGAAATGGAATTTAGTCAAGGCAAAAGACGCAGGAATAGCCATAGCTATTGCGAGCCCGCCTGCCGTCGAGGCAGGTATTTTTAACGCAGGATCAATTCTATTTCCAATCATCATATGCGGCAATTGTAATTTCAATTAGTATTAGTTGATCGCTCCGGAATCATGAACTCCAAGATCATAAATAACAGACCCAAAATCAAGAAATATTGAAAGTAGCTGGCGAACTCTGTGAATGCTCGGGTTTCTACTTCCTGTTTTTGTAGGCGATCTACTTGTTTTCTCAAGTCTACGAGTATGCTATTTCCTTCACCTATTAAGTAGCTTTTTCCACCACCGGCATTAGCGAGGTCATTGATCATCGTCGTATTGAGAGCGCTGGTCACAGGATTGCCATTATCATCGCGTTTATATTGCTGGCGGCCTTGACTGATGAATGGTACAAAAGCGCCTTCTGAAGTGCCCACACCTATGGTGAAAACATTGAGCCCTTTTTCTTTGGCTTCACGAGCTTTAGCGAGAGCGTCATCATCATGGCTCTCGCCGTCGGTGATAATGATTAGTCCACGTTGGTTACTCTTGCCTTCTTCATAAGCTCGTAGTGCAAGGTCTATGGCTTCTGATATTGCGGTCCCTTGTGTTGTCGCCTGATTGGTATTAGCAGCTGCAATGAACAGCTCTGCTGCGCTGTAGTCATTAGATAAAGGCATCTGTAGGTACGCATTTCCGGCAAAGAAGATGAGTCCGATGCGATTACCTTTGAGATCTTGGATGACATTTTGCAACAGTCGCTTCGCTCGCTCCAATCTATTGGGTGAGATATCTTCTGCCATCATACTTTGAGAGATATCTAGGGCTATGAATACATCGCTACTCTCAGCTTTTACCTTTTCGGTTTTATTACCCCACTGGGGATTGGCATATCCGAAGATCAAGAACAACACTCCCAATGTGATGAATATAAATCTAACATGATGCCGTAGGCCAGTCCAACCCAGCGCTAATCGGGCAAATAGGTCATCTGCAGCCAGAAGTCGCTGTTGCCTTCTGCGCCAAAAAGTAAAGAGCACATAAAGTCCGATTAGGATCGGTATGGCCCATAAGAACCATAAAGCAGTACCGTATTCGAATCTGAACATAGCTTATGGCAAAGTTTTAAAAATGGTCATCCGCAGTAGCAGATCAACAAATAGTAATATTAATCCTAAGCTCAGAAATCGTCTGAACTCTTCGCTGTATCGTTTGAATGTGGTGATTTCTATTTCGGTTTTTTCGAGGCGGTCTATTTCGGCATATATAGATTGGAGACTCTGCTCATCAGTAGCTCTATAATATTCACCTCCAGACATATTGGCTATTTCTTCGAGTAGCGGCTCATCGATCTCCACTTGAGCCATGCCAAAGATGTAGCGACCATCACTTCGTCGGCTGATTGGGCTGAGTGCTTGCCCACGGCTACCAACACCAATAGTATATACCTTGGTATCCAATTCAACGGCGATCTCAGCAGCAGTCAG
>CAZDHV010000092.1:5218-11947 GCA_964505335.1 uncultured Saprospiraceae bacterium
AGTACGATATCTATGCCTTCTGCTTTTACCTCTTCTTCTTTTAGTGATAGCTGTGGCCTTGCTATAGCAATAATCACTGCCGCCATGCTGAGGGCTCTCAGTATCGGGAGAAATGGATAGATGATCGTCCTCCACGTCCTAAGTTCTTTGATGGGAGTGCTATCAGAAATCGTAAATACCGTCTGTCGCTTTCTCAATTTGAAGAAATGCCAAAGACCCAATAGAGGAATTGCCAGAAGTAGCAGAAATGCTTCTGGATTAACAAATTCGATATTTCCCCAAAGACTACCCATCTGTGTTAGGCGTGCTAATTTTTTTTGTTCGCTTCACGAAGCCTTCAGCCTCATTCATAAAGCTCTCATGAATACTTTCATCTGGCTTCGCCTTGGCAAACTTGACAAGATCGGCGACTTGCAAAATCCGCTTCAACGAGTCCACATCGTTCATGTCGAGATTAGCTTTGCTTATGTTTTGAACGATCTCTTCAGTGGTCGATTCGAGTGCAGGCACATCATATCGATTCTCTAAATACTCTCTTATGATAAATGTGAGCTTACTTTGATATTCCTTTACCTCACCTTTTTGCCACAATTGCTCCTCTCTCAGCGTACCGAGGGCACTAAGGGCTTTGGTATGTGCAGGGATATATACTTCCTTTTCAATCACTGGCTCAGGCACGATTTCTTTGTTTTTCTGCCACCTGACGAACAACCATGAAGCAATCCCAACAAGCAAGAGTGCACCGAGGATATAAATATAGATCAGGAAATCGCTGATGTTTTTGGCTTCTGTGAGGATCGGTTTGATCGGTTCTATCTCAAGGGAATCGAGAGAAGCTACTTCGACGCCAGGAGGAGGAGCCATGAATACGCTCGCTTGGACCCCATCATAAATTTGTTCCTGTGCGCCCGCTATATTTACGATTACTGGAGGGACAAGGACCACATTGATACCTGGATCCCAAAATTTGAATGTAAACGTGTTTTCATACAGCTTCTTACTTCCCACAGTGCTGACGGTCCATTTGAGTTCTTCACCAGAGAAGAATGGGTCATCATCTAATATCTGCCATTGACCTACATCAATCAATTCAAAATCTGATAGCTCTGGAGCTGCGTTTCCTGTTGTATCGTTTGGGTTAGACTTAAATGTTTGCAAGGCGGAATAGACCGAATCTAAGAATACCCGTTGCACCGCTAGAATTTCCTCATCAGCAGAAGACTCTACACTAAGGGTAAAGGTGGCAGTCTGGCCATACGGGATTGTGTCTTGCTCAAATCCGCCAGTGACCTGAACTTGCGCATATCCCGCAGTTGCAGCCCATAATATGACAATCAATACTCTGATCATCGATGACGACTTTTAAAGAATCTCAGCAGGTGCTTCACATAGTCCTCTCGAGTATTGATATCGATGGTTGAGGCTCCTGCTTTTCTAAATGCAGCGGTATAATATTCCTTATGCTGATTGAAATGATCATTATAGGCATCTCGCACAGACTTGGAAGAGGTATCTATAAGTTGGGTAGCACCAGTCTCGGCATCCCGCACTTTGACTAGTCCTACCTTTGGAAGCTTTTCCTCCAAGTCGTCAAAAACCTTTACGCCAATAATGTCGTGGCGTTTAGCTGACACCCTCAGCGCATCTTCGTATGGTGCACTGACATAATCAGATAAGACAAAGGCTATAGAGCGCTTCTTAACGACATTGTTGAGATACTTGAGGGCTTCGGATAAATCGGTTTGTTGATTTTCTGGCTCAAAATAAATTAGCTCTCTTATGATCCTCAAGATATGCTGACGCCCCTTCTTAGGCGGTATGTACTTTTCTACTTTATCCGTAAATAAGATAGCGCCAACCTTGTCATTATTATTGAGGGCAGAGAATCCCAAGGTTGCACAGATTTCTGTATTGATTTCGCTCTTAAACTGATTGACAGTCCCAAAAAACGAGGACTTGCTCATATCAATTAAGAAGACTACAGTTAGCTCCCGCTCTTCTTCATAGACCTTGATATATGGGTCACCAGTTCGTGCGGTAACGTTCCAATCTATATTGCGGATATCGTCTCCATATTGGTAGTTGCGCACTTCGCTAAATGACATCCCACGACCCTTGAATGTACTGCTATACTCACCCGAAAAAAGGTGCTTACTCAGCTCCTTTGTCTTGATTTCTATCTTCCTAACCTTCTTCAGTATTTCTGCCGTATCCATATCTACGCTTTCTTTTTGAAGTAGTTACTGACAGTCTTATTATCTACAAATCCTTGAATCTCTGTATAGGGAACCAAGATGGATCGTCGACCAAACAAAATATTAAAGTCCGTGAAAAACACGATGCCATTTTGGTTCAAGACATAGTGCTTGAAATGCTTCTTTTTTAGGGCATTTCTGATAATGTAATCCTCATCACTGAGGCTTTGCTTCTTCTCCTTTTTTAGGAACTGCTCTAAGAAAAACGCATAGTCGAAGTCGGATCTGAGGAGATCACCAATTGCATAGAACTTGGATCTATCGATATCATATATGAATGGTGCTGTTTCGACAGAAGCCGTATTGTTGCACGACCAGTTTAGGTATCCGCTTATGAGTTGATCGTCGAGTGCAGAGATGTAAAAGTCTCCCTTAAATGACAGCTGATCAGATCCTTCAGCAGCCTGATCAAGATATGTCCTGTAATTGGTCTTGCAGGTAGACATTTGCCGTTCAATCCATCCATCAAATTTTTCATTCTCTAAGACTGGATAATAGAAGTTATAGGCGATTTTGGAATCGTGGTAGCTCTCTGAGGCATACTGAACTGTATTGGAACGGGTATAGCTACGATCATTACGGTCAAGAGTCAATAGATTAGAATCACCCCATTGAAACTCATGACCATCATGTGCTTCAGCTGAGATTATTGCGCAATTTTGATCGGTACAATTGTAATTTGACCACATCACATCACTATGGACAGCCCCACTATTGATAGATCGTGTATTCGGCCTTAGAAACAGATCATCCTCTTCACTCTCGAATAGCAGTATGACGTTATTATCGTCCTGCTTCGGTTGAAGTGACTTTTTCGAAGTTTTTGCTTCATTCGCCCACAGCCAGTTTCGATTAGGATTGCCTATATCTCCTGTGATTGTGCCCATAATCTTACTATAGTCATCATACTGATAGATGTTAAGCAGGTTATCTTTAATTTCTCCCAGCAAGTCGTATCGATCCTTATTAGACCCGTATTCGATATAGCCGCTTGCTTCATCATTATCTAGTTGAAGAGCAATCCTTACTTCCATATATCCATCCATTACACCATCCCACTGTATATAGTCTGCCCCATAGGATGGAGACCCTTTGGTGGCAACCAGTGATGGCTGACTATATGAGCTTGTTCCTAATAAGGATAATAGTATGATGACTCCTATATATCGCATGTCCTGAGCAACTAGGGTTATGGAACCTCTACAGTGTTTAGAATCTGAGTAATTATATTTTCTTGCGTGATATTTTCAGCTTCAGCCTCATAGGTAATGCCTATACGATGCCTCAAGACATCCTTACAGATGCTTCTGACATCATCAGGGATCACATATCCTCGTTGTTGCATAAATGCATAGGCTCTCGCTGCCAGGGCCAAATTGATACTCGCCCGAGGCGAACCTCCGTAGCTGATGAGCCCATCCAGTTTTTCGAGATTATAGTCTTTAGGATTCCTAGTAGCGAATACAATGTCGAGGATGTATTGCTCTACCTTCTCGTCCATATATATATTCCTTACAGTCTGGCGAGCCTTTAAGATTTGTTCTGGGCTCACGACGGCTTTGATCTTTTTATTGATATGGCCCCCGATATTTCTGCGGATTATCTCAAGTTCTTCTGCCTTAGTAGGGTAGCCCACATTGATCTTAAGCATAAATCGATCAGTTTGCGCCTCTGGTAAGGGATAGGTGCCCTCTTGCTCGATAGGGTTTTGAGTAGCCAATACCAGAAATGGCTCGGTCAACTTAAAAGTCTCTTTGCCAATCGTAACCTGACGCTCTTGCATGCACTCGAGCAATGCACTCTGTACCTTGGCGGGAGCTCTGTTGATCTCATCGGCCAATATAAAATTGGAGAATATCGGCCCCTTCCTAATCGAAAATTCATTTGTTTTCTGATTGAAGATCATGGTACCCAAGATATCTGCTGGTAGCAGATCTGGTGTAAACTGGATCCTATTAAAACTCACATCTATAATGGACGAAAGGGTCTTAATCGCTAAGGTCTTAGCCAATCCAGGCAGGCCCTCCAAAAGAATATGGCCATCACTGAGTAATCCTAAGAGCAGTCGGTCCATCATATGAGATTGACCGACAATAACTTGATTAGCTTCTCGCCTTATGTCCTCTATGAATGCACTGTCTACCTGTGCTTGCTGATTTAGTGCTTCTATATCTACTGCTGATTGCATGAGAAGTATGGTATAATTTAGTTGTTCTGGTGATTATATAATCGCCTCAAATGTCTGATGACAAGATTACAAATTTAATTTTCGATAACTGGTTTAACAGAACTTTGAGAATTAAATACGCTACTGTCTACTTGTATAAATGTTGGTTTAGCAGGAATGGGTGGAGCATAGAGACTATCATCGATGGGATATAGTAACATTGCACTGATAACAGAGTCAACATATATTTCCGCCTCGATGAACGCTTGCTCACGGCATTCTTGATCTTTTTTCTTTTTCATAATCTCTATTTTAATGTCCAATTCTCGCATCGCTTGCTCTCGTATCTCCGCTTGTGATTCAGTACATGAACTCAAGAGCAAGAGACAGCTCACTGCTATGGTGCTTATAGGGAGTATTAATTTATTCACTGAGTTCACGGATTCGTTCTTGTTCTACAATCATTAGAGAATCAATGGCCCTCTGTTTTAGCATTGGCATTCGCTCAAGACATAATGAGTCTAACTGATCATCAATCATCCTTTTACAGTTATTATACATCGTATCGCACATGTATTTAACCTCTGGACTGAGGCTCTGCCTGCTCTGTGTGTTTCGGCATGAACATAGGATGATGCCCAACACAAGCATTACAATGATTAGCACCTTAGAGCTCAATATTTTTTCTTTTAAGTTCAAATTGCTCACCTAAGTATAACTTCCTAACTACAGGATCTTCAGCAAGCTGTTCTGAGGTTCCTGTTCTGAGGATGTCGCCATCAACCATGAGGTAGGAACGATCTGTGATAGACAGAGTTTCCTGGACATTGTGATCTGTGATAAGGATTCCAATATTTTTAGTTTTTAGTTTAGCGACGATATATTGGATGTCTTCTACGGCTATTGGGTCTATGCCAGCAAATGGCTCATCAAGCAGTATGAATTTTGGATCTGTTGCCAGTGCTCGAGCTATTTCGGTTCGGCGCCGTTCTCCTCCCGATAATGAATCTCCTTGGTTGTTACGAACTTTTTCAAGGCCGAACTCTTCGATAAGACTCTCTGCCTTGGCGATTCGATCTGCCTTATTGAGTTTGGTCATTTCAAGCACTGCAATGAGGTTGTCGTAGACACTCAATTTCCTAAATACAGATGCTTCCTGGGGTAGATATCCTATGCCGAGCCTAGCTCTCTTATACATTGCCAATGAAGTGATCTCTTGATCATCAAGAAATACCTGCCCTCCATTAGGCTTGACGAATCCGACAATCATATAAAAACTCGTAGTCTTACCAGCGCCATTTGGTCCGAGTAGCCCGACTATTTCGCCTTGCTTCACCTCCAGCGAAACAGACTTTACTACGGTCCTGTTGCCATAGACTTTATTCAGGTTCGTCGCTTTCAGTACTTTCATCTATGTCATTATCACTTGAGGGTAATGTATTGCTATCAGCTGCGAGTGCATTTAGAATAATTTCTTTTTCTACGGTCCAGTTGCCCTTTACTTCGTCTAAAGGTACTTCAAAGAACTTTTCAGACTGGACTTTCTTAAGGTAGTTCCCTGCGCTCCATTGACCGTTGTTGTCGAGATCTTCGATGATTTCTAACTTGTATGATCCGGGATATAGCTCCGAGACTACTATTGTAGTGTCAGTATAAACGCTGCTAGATTGTAGGATCTTATCCTTAGAATCCAGTAAGCTAATATGGTAATTAGCTACCGTAGAGTCTAGCTGACTGAACTGTAATTCCAAGGTGCCAAAATCTTCTGTATTACCGATTGAAACAAAATGTGTAGTCGAATCATGACTATGTCCCCACAAGTCTCTGATAGCACCTGGGAGGAGCAGAAGTTCAAGTGTTTGGTCCATAGCATAATCGGAGAGAAGTGCTACTTGCGTAGGCTGATCTTCAATTGGTTGAGCGTCAAATATGAGATCAACCTGGTTAACCGTGTCTCTCAGGCTGATTAAGTTAGGTACTATTGAGTCGATTGGATAATCAAGCTCCAGCACGATCCGGTCTGTAGGATGTAAGCCGACAGGGTCCTTGGGATGACTAACCGAGACGCTTAAGTCTTCTTCCAATGATTCTAGTGCCCTAAGATTTATCCTCGTCTTGATCGTATCGTCACCATAGACCATGTTCAGTTTAGTGAGATTGGCTGGACGATACCATACATCGATATACTTATCGGTATGAGGTGTAAAGGTATAGTCGACATTGTCACTCAGCATAGATAGCGAGTTCAAGCTTGGCAATTGATCAAATTCTAGTCGCAGCTGTCCCTGAAGTATTGACTCGTAGCCA
>CAZDHV010000093.1:0-4595 GCA_964505335.1 uncultured Saprospiraceae bacterium
TACTTTAAAATTTCACTGATAGCCTCAAACCTGCGACTCCAGTTGTGCTGATATTTACGTGCTCATTCTTAACCAGATGAAGACTTGGGATAAGATACCCTGTTGCCGCCCCCACTATATAGCCTCCTATTACATCTGTAGGAAAATGCCTGCCCGAGCGCACCCTTAAGTACCCAATCACTGCCGGTATTGTTGCAGCAGTAATCCAAATGAGGTGTTTTCTCTTCAATTCTGGATGGATATCCGTAATAATCCGTGCAGACAAAAATGCGAAAGCCGCTGCATTAGAAGTATGCCCAGAGATAAACGACTCTCTGGATGTACTACCCAGTCTCGTTTCATCATCTGTCGCTGGGTCGTAATTAAACGGTCGATAGCGTTCTACAGACGATTTTACAATACTGGTAATACCATTATTAATGAGTGCAGTTTCTACTATCATAAGTGCTATGGCACCACCATTGGCTCTACACTTGTTAGAGGCATATGTCACGAAAGGCATGGCCGCCGATGAATAAAGTATTACATCGCTAATAGTGCGAGCACTTGGCGAATTATTAAAAACTGTTCCTCTATCCAAAAAATTGAGATCCTCGATATCCAACATTTCAATCTCTGCCAACGAGGGACCATCCGCATTGTTATTCAATATTATTCCTAAGGTTGTCAGGCCTATACCCACTGCTACAGGCGCAACATCTTTCTTAAATGACGCTGTATAATATTGAGCTTGTGACTGTAATGAAAGAACTAATAGAATGATAAATACTAAAGACCTTTTCATTTTTCTCATGGATTATGTTTTAAAACGATTTAATACGACAGAACTCCACCTATAGTGACCTGAGTATCATCGTCTCCCACATAATAACCAATTTTAAATCCAAGTAAGTCAAGAGGCGTCAAATAAATGCCCCCACCGTAACTCGTATGCCAATCGTTTATACCTTCATCTTCTAAAAATGCTCGCCCATGATCAAATGATCCAAAGATCCCGAATCCAGTTCTGAGTCCTCCTCGCCCTTGGAATAACTTGATCCTCAAATCCGTCGCATGATAGACTATTCCATCACCTCCAAATCTATTGGATCTGAATCCTCGCAGTCGAGATTGATTTGAGAGATAGTTGGCATGAAAGAACTCGTAATCACCAAAGGTGTATGCCCCTCCGATATTAGTAGCAAGCACAACCTTATGGGTTGGCGAGAATGGCAAGTATGCGGCCAAATTAGAAGAAAGAGTCAGGTTGTTAAAATCCGAATCTCTTAAACTCAGCTTCCAATCTGCATTTGCATTAAATACATAACCTCTCGTTGGCAGGGCAGGATTATTCACTCTATCACTCGTATAATTCAGTCCCAAACCAGCATATGCTTTAGTTTCAAAGTCTGTACTCGTCCGGCCGGCTTCTTCTAAAAATATAAATCTAGGCTCTTCATCGTCATCATCAAGGCTGTCATCTAAATTGTAGTATTCAAATGAAGGATTGATACTGAATGTCTTGTTGTTACCAAGGGATTTTTCGAAATGAGGATTGAAATCAAAATGATTTCCTCTGACTATATGAAAGCTTCTGCTACCCGCCTCAGGCTCATTAGGAAACACTTCTTCAAAGTTTAAAAACTCATTGCCTAAACCATAAAAGTACTGTGTAAATGTAGGCCCTGTAGCTTGTGCATTAATTCTTAATCCCCAAGTCGGTCCAAAAGCAGTAGGCCAAAATCCGTTATATCTGGCTACAATCGCCGAGTTAGCTTGGAAGTATGCAAGCGACAATGCATGGTTGGACTTGAATGGATTTTTTCTAAATCCGTTCTTCTGCCACCAGACGTTATAGCTAAGACCAACTCCTTCATCAGTATAGAACGTCAATATGGGGAAGTGAATTAGTCTATCGAGTTCCCAATCTTTTCTATCAAAGCTATTGACGCCTTTCTGATCTTTAATTTTGGACTTGACGCTGTTACCTGTTAATTGCATTCCCTCAGGTCGGTCATAAGCGATCACCTTGATACTACTAGAAGCATTGTTAACTACATCTTGACCACTACCGCCAACTAGGCGTACTGAAATCGATGATTTTTCATCGCCATAGAAGTTAAATGTGTCTTTCTTTTTTAATCCAAATAGTCTCACCTCATCACAATCCTTACCATCTATGAGGCGTGACCAGATCAGGTGTCTCTGCCCATCTGCCATGTGATAGGCCTTAACTGACAGGTGATCATTTGGCTCAGCTGTAACATCAAATTCATTTTGACCATTTGTGCCAATCACTGCAACTTCTTTTGTAAGATATTGATAGAACTCCTTGGCATATTCAACCAGATCACCTCTTCTCGTCTTGAGCTTATTAGTGATCTCCTCACCTCCTTCGGCATATATCTCTTTAGGCCATGCCGCAAACGCTTCAGCTATGACATCATCCGTGATCTCCTTCTGCAAGGATTCTGCAATTGAAATAAAATCTTCTTCTCCCAGCTGAGAAAGGAATTGTCTATCAAAGTGTCTTGCATTAAAAGCCAAACCGCTTATTTTATCGATTTCCTCATCAAACTTTCTAAGTTGAGGATTGAAAAAAGGTCTGCTCGCGATATAATTCAAAAAGCCATCATTTTTGAAAAATGCCTGATCTCTATCTCGAGGTATAGCACGATATACATCCACGCCAGGCTGTGCGTCATCTTGATACACACCCCATCTCCATTGATCATCATGTCTATCCCAGTCTCCTATGAGGAGGTCAAACAGTCTTGCTCTAAGCACATACTTCTGATCGACGACATGCTTGTGGTTCTTACTCAACTTCTCAACCAGCTCAAGGGTATTGACTGATTTGGATGCTCCGCCATAATCTGCATGTCCATTCATATTACCTCCTGGACGCTCTTCAAATAGATAAAGTCGCTCAGCAAAATCAGGGTTATAATCCCCTAATGATTTTTGCTTTGGCAACCAGACAAACTTAGGGTTGGCATGATAAATCTGAGCGGCCTCAGCCAACGTCGGTATAGCCATTGCCGCATATGGATGCGCTGCAGAGATCCCATCTTGCACAAGATTCTTAACGAAAGTATTCCTGAGTGCAGGCGGTACCACTTTGGTCACGTCCTTGTCTATAGTCCGGACTACCCACTGCATTCCATCTGGGTTTTCCAATCTTAAGGATCTCGTCTGAAATCCGCCCCCTTGCTGCACAGGCGTAAGACCACCAGCATATTCATCCAGTAATAAGATAGGCGCATCTACCTCTGTACCCCACTCTGAACGGTAGGTCTCTCCCATACCAAATCTACCTTGGGTATACGTGTTGGACGCTACAGTCTTAACCGTTTCAGGGTACTGGTCGGCATCCTTGTAGATATCTTTATCAGAGAAATCTATAACCTCTTTCTTGTAGAGTCTCTTCTTATAAATTGATTTTGCTTTGCCTATATTATCAGGATCAGGTATGTAAAACTCTAACCACAATTCGAGATCTTTTGTATGAGTGATCTTAGAAAATCCTTTACTCATTAAGGCAAATTCGGCGTCACCTCCTTTGCGAACAAAATCCGTTACAGCGCCACTCCCTGAGACCACAAAATGATTGTTGCCCTGCTCATGGTACTGAAGATTATGGTCATGTCCCGATAGATGTATCACACCCTCAAAATTACTTAGCGCCAAATTCATCGCTGCTCTGTACGCTTCATATTGTGGATGCCCAAATCGCTGTTGATTACCGCCTAACTTCTTAACGCCTGTGATAATACTGCCCAAAATTGGCAATGGCAATAGATGACTTGCTGCACCATAATTTCCTCCGGTTCTACCATTCGAGAACACTGGGTGATGAGCAGCTATCACTACGTTTTTATTCTTATTCTTGGACATAATCTGTTGCAAGTATGTCACCAATTCAAACTCACTATCTATCTCGCATCCAGACCTTTTTCTTTGATCTGAATTGTCCCCTTGTAGTACCCATTGAGAGTCTATTAAAACAATCATTAGATCGTCCGTTAACTGCACTACCTTTGGTTCTCCACAGCCATTGGATGGGACGAAAACATTCTTACCGTTCACTTTTGATTGGACATAATCTTCAACACGCATGAGTGAAGAATTAGAATAATTACGACCATCATACCATTCGCTATCTCCAGGGATAAAATAGACTTTATCAGTATTGTCTTTTAGTTTCTGAATACATGCTGATATGGCCTTGTCAACCGCCATAAACTCAGGAGATTCGGCATCTGGAAGCCCATTCTCACTAAAACTATTACCTAAAAACACAACTGACTGGGTATTACTATGTGGTCTTAATTCTGACTTGATCAAGTCAACAATATCCGAATCCGTAACTTGAGAGTTAGTAGCTCCGATATCCCCTACTAAATATAGTTCGTAGTCAATGTTATCCTCCGATAAGTGATCTTTCGGAAGATTCGTCTCACTGCTTCCTTTGACATATGCTTTCTTGGCTCCACAAGCAGACAGTAGTAATAGGCTGCTTACTAGAACGATGGTTTGAATGCTTTTTATCATAATCTATTTATCTTTTATCTCTGTAAAATTTACTCAGTATCCGCGGCAATACGCCCCAGTTT
>CAZDHV010000093.1:4695-8636 GCA_964505335.1 uncultured Saprospiraceae bacterium
TGATTGTTCTCTCTTAATCTAAAAATTGTGGCTAATTGAACAAGGTATATAGGATGAAAAATCCGATTGTTATAAACAACACAATAATCGCCACCTTCATCAAGTCTGGGTTTATTTTTTTCTGTACCATAGGCCCAATCTGACCGCCTATGATTACTCCTGGTATTGTGAATAGTACCACATTCATAACTTGTTGTAATACATCAGAATCTGCATCTGTCACAAAGTGATAAATATGACCCAATGACGCAAAGAATACCGTAATGACAACGGTAAATATAGCCGTAGCCACTGCAACAGGAGTGGGCACCTTACATTTAGCAACCAAATGATATTCTTGTAATTCTGCCAGACCAACTGAAATCATACCGACTAAGGCTCCGCCTATAACAGAAAATAGTTTGGCTACCCATTTATTACAAACTGTGTACTTATATACGGTTCCAGAAGCATCGATTAATTCACTTTCATATGAACCTTCATGATCCTCGGTTGGCTCTCCATGAGCCTTATGTTTTCTCTCTTCTCTATAAGACGTGAATAACTGCCAGCCTATAAAAATGAGACCCACCGCAAAGATGCCCTTCAATAAATCACCTGGAAAGTAATCAGCAATAAGACTTCCCACTATAGCCGCTGGTACCGCATATACAAGGAGACTCTTAGCCAATCCGTAGTCTATCAATTTTGCTTTGCGATATGATATCACTCCAGAGCTAAATCCAAATAGCTCAGTGATTAAGGCAGAGCCAATAGCTATAGTTGGCGAAAGCCCTAGAACTAACAAGAATAATGGAGAGAAAAACACTGCCCCGCCGATGCCTGATGACATGGCAATTGTTGCAATACCTATACTTACAGGAAATAACCACCAATTTTCCAACATACTCTTACCTATTGATTTGTCTCCAATTTATATCTGCCAGCTGCCTATTCTCATCTGGATTCCTATTCCATTGTCTCTTGACATCGACAATTCCCCAATACTCTCGAAAAAACAAATACAGCTTGCCGTCCTGAATCTTAAAGCTTTTGGGATTCGCATCAACCTCTTTGCCTTCGCTCATAGCTATTGCACAAAATCCCCCATATTCTGGAAGATATGAAGCTGGGTTGTACATGGACTTCTCTCTATTCTGAGTTGACGAGAAGTAACAGTCAACATTCTTATATTGATGAGAAATCGTTGATTTGCCTTTTGTTGCCTTTCCCGAAAAAAACTCCACAACATCAAAGCCTTCAACTGCTAAGTTATCTTTGGTATTTACCTTCATGATTTGCGCTAACTCACTCTCTACTACACCCTAACCTCCATAATTTCAGGATGAAATTTACTTTCTAATCTATACTCTAAATCGTTAAGCGTATTGATAAAGTTGATATAACCATCCAAAGGAGAGTCATATGGGCTAAAGTACTTATGTACATCACCGTCACTCCAATATTTAGTACACATATAGTAGAAGTGATCCGAGGTAGTTAATTTTCTCCAGTCATTGAGCAAATCAATATCTCCTAATTCCTTTACAGCCTTCTCTAAGTCAAATATTCGTCTTAGTGATTCGTGCTGCATCGGATTGCTGCGCCAAGCAGACAGATCTCTCTCCATATCAGCCCATGACGTGATGCCCTCAACATTGTAATCCCCTCTTATATGATAGGTGTCTATCACTTCTGAAGGTGTTAAGAATTTAAAGTCCGGGTGTTGGAAAATCTTCTCAGGCAAATGTTCTAAAAATTGAAAAATGCCTGTGTCTTCCCATTGATGTTCACCGAATGTCTCATAATCCATGAATAGATTGACCACATCACCAGAACCTGCAGTGGAATGTACCCATGTCGCAAACTTCTCAGCAGACAATGGATGTTCTGCCCAGTCCTTGTTAGAAAATCTAAATGCGATGTCATCTGACAGCTTATAATTCTTTAGTAAGATGGGAAAATCATTGAGCCCTGTAGGATGATGAATATAATTAGGTGTTCTACCATTTAGAATCCAATCTACACCCTCAGCAATGATTCCTTTGTATCCTAAATCTGCTACCTGATGCGCTAACTCGTTGTTATAAATCAACTCCGTATTACGGAATACTTTGGGCTTAACCCCAAAATGCTTTTGAATCATTTCCTCATGCAATTGCACTTGGGTATTAAACTCATCTTTTGAATACAGAAAAGAAAGCGAGTGATAGTAAGTTTCAGCTAATACCTCTACACAACCAGTATCGACCAACCTCTTGAAGCTATCCAATACATCAGGTCTCCACGTTTCAAGTTGCTCCAGAAATACTCCTGAAAAGGAATAAGAGATTTTAAATTCTCCTTTATATTTCTTGATAAGATTGTAGAACGTCTCATTAGCTGGCAGATAACACTTCTCAGATACCTTATTGAGTACTTCGAGATTTTTGTCTCCATCGAAGTAGTTATGATCTTGGCCTAAATCAAAAATGCCATACTTTCTGATTCGATATGGTTGGTGAACTTGGAAATAGAAAGAAACTGCGTTCATAGGAATTATTTTTAGTTAATGAATTCTGACTGCTATTGAAACAGTCCGATATTTAAATAGTTGATACAAATAATAGAAACTAATAATGCTCTAATATTGAGCCTATTACATGTTGCAAAATCTATCATATTACCATCAGACAATTCTTCTTTATTAAATGTCAGAATTGTATGATTATATATCAGAACGAATAGGTTGTTTGGAGTTATTTTTCAGATTTTGAAATCACTTTAGCATATTCGTGTGCGACCCTGTTCGCACTGTGTCCCCAACTAATATTTTTTAGGTCTTCATTGGATTGCTCGATGATCTCTTTGCATTTATCTTCATTTTGTAGCAAGTGCGTAATATGCTGCGCAAATAGATCTGTATCCCAATAATCAGCGGTCAGTGCTGCAGACAGTACTTCTGATGCACCTGATTGTTTGGTGAGAACACATGGAACTTGAAAGTGGGCCGCCTCTAAGGCTGTTAATCCAAATGGCTCGGAAACAGATGGCATAAAATAGACATCAGTAGTGGAGAGCAAAGCATTCACTTCATCTCTTTTTAGAAATCCCGCAAAAATGATATAGCGACTGAGCCCTTCATAGGCCGTGGAGTTAACAAGGGAGGCCAGCATGTCACCACTACCCGCCGCCACAAATCTAACTTCTGTATAGTTCGCGACCACCTTTCTTACGGTATCTAATAGGTATTCTGGTCCTTTTTGGGCCGTGATTCTTCCCAAAAATGTAACAATCTTCTGTGGTATTTTATGCTTCCACCGCTGGACATCTTCTTTACTTACTGCGTTGTGGATAGGGACAATGTTGTCGGGGTAATTGACATAATATTTGACAATTTGCCTCTTAGTAAAGTTGCTAACCGGCATCACCACATCAGCATGGATGATAGCTGATTTTTCCAATTGGTAGATTTCATTCTTTGCCTGTGGTCCTACTCTATCCGTCTCTAAAGCATGAACATGTATGACCAGCGGTTTGCCAAATATGTTTTTTAATTCAATTCCAGTTCGATAGGTTAACCAATCATGACAATGGATCACGTCAAACTCGAGATACTTGGCCACAATAGAAACTACTTCTACGTAGGCGTCTAATTTTTCCCACAGACTCCATCCATACACCTCATCAGATTGAAAGGCGTCATAAAAACTATATGACCTCGTATGGTACTCGGCATTGTCTATTGCCAACAGGGCATTTTGTTTCTCTTCAGTGAGGTTAGGATAATAGTGTAGGTTATTTTTTGATATAGTTTCGTATCTCCTTGAAAACAGCAATCTGATTTCTTCTGTAGGAAAATGGTCTTGTATTTCATTCAGACCGTAGACGGTCACGTTGTCAAGTTCAGGGGTCTCTTCATCTTTAAACGGAAGGATTAAAATGACATTAAGATGCTTTCTCAGAGCCTCTACTAGTCCATA
>CAZDHV010000093.1:8736-11519 GCA_964505335.1 uncultured Saprospiraceae bacterium
ATCCCATCGACTATCAAATCATAGGGACCTTCTATTAATTGAGCATTGCTTATCCTCACTCCCATCCTCCTCAAGATCCCCAGCTGATGCCTAGGCACTTCAGTCATTTTTTCATCCGTACTAGTCAGTACGACAGATACATTGGCACCCCAGTTGCTCAAGCGTCTGGCGCAGACTAACGCTCCACCACCATTGCCTCCAGTGCCAGCCAGAATGCAAACCTTCTTACCTTCAGGATCCTTGTCTAAAAAAACATCTCTTGAAACTATAGCTAAACATCTTCCCGCATTTTCCATCATCTGGATGAGTTCGATGTGATACTCTTCGATCATTAATCGATCGACCTCAATCATCTGAGGGGTATCGATCTTAAGTATGTTTCTATCTATTTCTGTGATATTCATACTATGCCTTCTGTGGTCGCGATAAGTAAAATGCTAATATGCCAAGAGCCAATGCGTATGCTGTAGAATATTGGATTAGATCGGACAGCTCCATACGTTCATTTAGATAGCCTATCACATTTGAACTAAAGCCTGTACCCAGCTGAATCGCTGCTACGAGTACGCCCGATATGATTGCCGCATACTTGGGAAATTGATCCGTTGCGCTACTAATCGAAAGTGGAAAGAGAATAGACATGCCCAGCCCGCCAAACGCCATATAAGCCAATAAAAGAGATCTCCCTTCGGCTTGAGGCAAAGTGAAAAACACTATGGCTACTATAAACGGAGCGATGATATATACCCATTTGGTAGAAAATCGCAAAGCGTAAAATGTAAATGCTATTCGTCCCAGAGCCACAAAGCCCCAAAAGACCGAGAGCCCTAAGGCTGCATCACTCACAGACAGGCCTCCTGATTTTTCTAAAAATAGCGCGCCCCAGTTACCTAGTGTCGCTTCGCAGGCACCATATAAAAATACTGCCAGAGCGAATAACCAGATCTTGAAAGGTATCTTTTCATTGGATGATTCCTCAGCCTCACTATGAGGTAACTTTAATGTTATCGGTAGTGTGAATAGGATCATCAGCAACACAATAGCGCTTATGGCAAATGGTGCTCCGTACCAGATTCCTTGGCCCACAAATGCATTTAGAAAAAGTGCCGCACTTGCCGTGCCCGCACCAAGCAGGATATGCATTGCAGTTACTGCGGAAGTTTCTTTGCCTGGAAATAAGGTATAGGCAAATGGATTTAAGGCTGTGATCGTAAACCCAAATCCCGCGCCTAATGCCGCCGTACCTGCCATTACAATCCAGTAATCTATGTTGCCTTCTAAAAACCAATTGGATGCTCCGAGCAAGGTCGTTGCCACAAAGAGCGAAGCCAAGCCCAATAACATCACGGTTTTCATCCCGACTTTCTCGGCAATCTTAGGCGCAGATAATGAGGTTAGTATCGCCAGCACAATCTGTGGTATAAAAATACTCCCAAACTGTGTGCTCGTGAATCCATGAAAATCCCCATCCGTAAGAATGCTGCCCGCAGCTGGAAAAACAACTAAAGCGATGCCTACCAAGAATCCACTCAAATAGATGGATATGATCTTAGCTATTCTCATTTCACAGCAGTTAATTGGTGATCAAAATATAGTTTAATAATACCCGCTACAGACCATGCTTGCTGTATACAGCCTCTTCCATCTTTTGGCGTCTCTCCATCAAATATTTCAGAAACTCCGTGGATACAATCTCGATTATAGAAGTGATCCTCTAATGGTTTCAATTTTTTCAAGACTACTTTCTTAGCCTTCTTGGTGTACTTATTGACTTTCAGATAAGCTTCTAAATATTCTGCAATAAAAAATGGCCATACTGTCCCTTGATGATAAGCAGTGTCTCTATCCCACTGATTGCCGCCATAGACTTTTACAAAAGCGTCATCATCTGGAGATAAGGTCCGCAAGCCATAATCAGTCAGTAATTTTTGTTCTACTTGACTGACCACTTCCTTCTCTTCTTTTTTAGACAAGAGACTGAATGGCAGACTGACAGCATAGATCTGGTTACACCTGAAGTCCTCGTTTGCCTGACCATTTTCATCGATGTAGTCATTGAGATATCCCTTGGCATTCAAAAACTTAGACTTAAAGTTCTTCTCAATTAGTGCAATGAATTTTTTGGTTTTGATAGCAGGTTTGTACTTGAACTCTCTGCAGAAAGACTCGAAAATCTTCAGCGCATTATACCAGAGCACATTGATTTCTACAGGTGCCCCGATACGGCCAGTAACCACATAGCCTTCGACTCGCGCATCCATCCATGTGAGCTGCCAACCTTCTTCTCCCCCTGAGACAAATCCAGAATCATTTACCTTAATGTTATACCTCGTCCCATTGATGTGATGACTCAATATATCCTCTATATCAGCCATGTACTTCTTGATAAATTTCTTGTCTCGAAACTTCTCGTAGTACTCATATAGCGCTATGAACAACCACAAGGTGGCGTCAATGGTATTGTACTCTACTTCCTGACCATCATAATCCGGAAACCTGTTAGGCAACATCCCCTTATCCAAATACTTGAAAAAAGTATTGATAATAGATTCGGACTCATTCTTTCTACCTGTGCTAATGGTCAAGCCTCTCATAGCGATCATGGTATCTCTACCCCAATCCGTAAACCAGTGGTAACCAGCCAGAATCGTACTCGACTTAGTAGAGGCTCGATTCACAATGAACTGTTCTCCACTCAAGATGAGATCTGTGAGATATGTATGATCTTCAGCCTCGCCATGAAGCTTCTTATAAGTCTTAGTTAATTTGTTTTTCACTGACTT
>CAZDHV010000094.1:0-11385 GCA_964505335.1 uncultured Saprospiraceae bacterium
GTCTTAATTATCCAAGCATTCGTCTACTCCACGGAACTTCACTAACACAGAACACATTATCTTCATAGTACAATTCATTTGACTTACTATGACCCGTTTTAAATCTTACAACCTCGGCAGAACTAATCCCCTCATGTTTTTGGTGGTATTTGTATTTGCCCTTATTGCCATATACTGGCTTGCTAAAGGGGTGTTTACAATCCTTACATTGGCATTTCCAATAGTCCTCATCGCCACAGCAGTGATCAACTATCGAGTGCTGCTTGGTTATGGTAGATGGGTAATAGACAATATCAAGCGCAGCCCTGTTATAGGGATTGTTATAGCTGTACTCACTGTAATGGCTTATCCATTTGTAGGCCTTTTCCTCTTGTATCGTGCGATATCATCAAAGTCAAAGCCAGAACAACAGACCAATGGAGGTAAATCATCTGCAGGAGACTATATTAAGTATGAAGAGGTAGAGCAAGATGAAGACTTCTTGGACTTATCTGAGTTAGAGGAGTCCAAAAAAGAGATCAAAAATAGATACGACGAGCTTTTCTAGCATCTTAGGGCTCTGATGCTTTATTGGCAAATATACTTCCTATGTATAGTGATCCTAACCCTATTCTATGGGTGGGTCATATCATATATTACACAGGCCTGGATAGGTAAAAAGCCTGAAGACCAGCTCAATGAGCTTTTAGAGGCGGTGACAGTGGTTGTGATCGCTAAAGATGAAAGTCAAAATATTCAATCCTGCCTTAAGTCTATTCTCTCCAACCCTGTCGAGCTGCTGCATCAGATCATCATAGTTGATGATCACTCTGATGACGATACAATCACTCAAATCGAGGCACTGGCACATCCAAAAATCAAGATTTTGCAGCTATCGAATTATCCAGACTTAGCCCAATATGGATCAAGCTATAAAAAGTCTGGACTGCACTATGCATTAGATCATTGTGAGACACAATGGGTGATGACAACAGATGGTGATTGTATAGTTCGGGACTCTTGGATTGTAGCAATGCTTAATAAAGCAGAGCAGAGCAAAAGTGATATGTTGACAGGACCGATAGTGCTACGTGGCAATGATAGTGTGATGCAACGTTGGCAGAGCATCGAGATGATGGGCACCATGGCGGGTACAATGGCGGGGATAGAATCAGATTCCTATCACTCAGCCAATGCCGCAAATATGTTATTTCAAAAGGCTGACTATCTATGTTATCTGGAGGCGGAGACTCATAATTATGCCTCTGGAGATGACGTATTTTTTGTCCAATGGATGGCAAAGAATGGCAAGCGCTTAGGCTTCATCAAAGACTATAAAGCTATTGTTACTACGGGAGTAGAGTCAACACTACGAGGATTATATCAACAACGCCTGCGATGGAGTACCAAGACAATGGCATACCCGGATATCGGAATGAAATTATTTATGGCCTTGATCTTCTTATTTCACGCTGTGATCTTCATCAACTTTCTATTGGCTGGTGTACTGATGAATAGTTGGTTGTTATATGCAGGGCTGATAATGCTGCTCGTAAAGACAATATTAGATTTTCGATTACTACATCGGTTAAAATCTTTCTTCGATTATCCTTACAGTTTGACTAAGGGTTTTTTTAATATGATCTTTCTGCATAGTTTGTACATCCTATTGATTGGGATCAATGGCCTTTTCGTCAGAAACTACATTTGGAAAGGCCGCAAGGTTCGTTAGCTGTTGTGATCTATCATCCCAATTTCTTGTAATATCTGTAGTTGAGATGCGTAAGTCAGTGCGATATTTTCTCGAGTAAAAACGGTGTTCGTTGGGCCGTAAGCAATCAGCCTCTGATTGAGGAGGATGACTTGGTCAAAGTAGTCATCGGCAGTTGCGAGATCATGGTGCACTACCAACATCGTTTTGCCGGCTGTGCTCAACTTTTTAAGGATCTCGATTATTTTGGATTCGGTGGTAATGTCTACACCTACGAAAGGCTCATCGAGAAACAGTAGATCTGCGCCCTGACAGATTGCTCGTGATAAAAATACTCGCTGTTGCTGGCCACCAGAAAGCGCACCGATCTGGCGATCTTTCAGATGGCTGATGCCAAGTTCTTCTAATGCGTCCATGGCGATGTCTCGATCTTGCTGATTGAGGCGCTGGAGCAGCTTTTTATGTGGATACCTACCCATCAGTACAATATCCATTACTGTCGCAGGAAAAGACCAGTCCACCTCATCCTTTTGTGGGACATAAGCTACTCGCTTTCTTACCTCGTCGATATCTTGATCAAATACCTTGATCGTACCTGTATTAGCTTGTATGATATCGAGGATAGTTTTGAATAGGGTAGATTTACCGGCGCCATTCGGACCGATCACACCATAGATGCTACCGCCTTGCAGTTCCAAAAATATATTGGACAGTACCCGCTTGCGTTCGTAGGATACTGATAATCCTTTTATGCTTATTACGCTACTCATTTGTTCAGTCGATAGATTAAGAGCACAAGGCCAAGTAGCATCAATCCCGCAAGAATCCATATAAAGGAGCGATGCGATTGACCTCCTCCATTATGACCATGATTGTCATCATCATGGCTTTGAGTGATTGACTCGCCTACTTCTTGGTTTAGTGCAGAGACGATTGTCTGAGTATTATATCTGAGCATATCGATGTAGGAGCTTGCTGGACTGTCTTTGTCTCCTAGTGAGTCAGCATACAGCTTGCCGCCTATAGTGATGCCGTTGTCGTGGGCCAGTTGTTCGATTAGTTTCGGATTGATCGTGCTCTCGACGAATATGGCAGGAATGTTCTGCTCTCGTATCGCTTTGTTTACTCGAATTATGTCTGAAGTCTGTGCCTCCGCTTCCGTGGAGATGCCCATGATTGCTTCAAGCTTGATCCCATATTTATTGCCATAGTATTGAAAGGCATCATGGCTAGTGATGAGCACTCTTTTTTCTTCAGGAATGGTTTGCATAGATCTTAAGATTTCCTGATCGAGGATGCTCAGTTGCTCCACATACGCCAAGTAGTTGCCTTGGTATGCCTTTTCATTAGCGGGATCTAACTTGATGAGAGCATCTTTGATATTGCGCGCATAGATGATGCCATTTGCTGCATCCATCCAGGCATGTGGATCAGCCGAGTTCTCATAAGTCTGACTCCTTAAGACTCTTACTCCTTCGGTAACTGTCACAGTTTGTGCGTCGGTGCCGCTGTTTTCGATCAACTCATTGATCCATCCCTCAAAGGTCAAGCCATTAATCAAGATCAGATCCGCTTGAGTTACTAATTGTGCATTGGCTGGCGTAGGTTCATGTAGATGGGGGTCACCACCGATCGGCACGATCATTTCTACATCTATGTGATCGCCGCCTACACTTTCAGCCATATCGGCTATCATAGAGGCTGACGCAACGATAAGTGGCTTATCGTTTTGAGCCATAAGGGCAATCGCCTGCAAGCTGATTAGAATTATGAAAGCTATCTTTTTCACGTCTTATAGTTTTTTAATCATGAGGTTGGTGGATACTTTTTCGCTCAATACGATTTCTTGATTGTTGAGATGAACCTTTATGGATTTATCGTATAAGACCTTGTTTATAACCTCAAATTCACTTCCGAGCTTGATCTTCAGTTCATTGAGATAGGATAAGAACTCATCATTGTGGTTTTTTACACCGATCAGCGCACCTTTCTCTCCAATCTGGAGCTGACTTAGCATGAGCTGTTCTCTAATGGTAAATTTTCCATCAGCATTAGGGATTGGATCGCCATGAGGATCATATTTTGGAAAGTCTAAGAACTCATCTAATCGCTCGATCAGTTTTTCTGAATTGATGTGCTCCAGTTGCTCTGCCAGTTCATGAACCTCTTCCCAGGAGAAGTTGAGCTTGTCTGCTAAGAATGTTTCCCACAGCCTATGCCGCCGTATGAGAGCTGTAGCAACCACGGCACCTTGTGCCGTTAGTCTTGATCCTTTATATTTTTCATATTGGATCATTTCCTTTTGCGCTAGTTTGCGCATCATATCAGTAACAGAAGCAGCTGTCGTTGTCATGATCTCGGCAATAGCATTGGTGCTGGCAGCCGATTTGGTGCGCTCGTGAATCTTGTATATCGCTTTGAGATAATTTTCTTCGGTAAAGCTGAGCATAGTGAGATTTATGCAAAAATAATTAAATTTAGACGAGCCTAAATTTAATAGAATGACCTTTCTAAATATTGTAACAAGTTATAATGACTTGAGTAGCTTGAATTAGTGCGTAATAGGCGTCAATTACTGTCTGTAGAAAGTTAACTTCGATATCTTCAAATAGCCTTACATTTGCAATCTTTTTTAAGAATGTGAAAAACTAAAATACACACAACTAATGGTACAAACTATTACTTTCCTCGTGCCAGCCCTTGGCGTAATTGCACTCCTCTATACCTTTTGGAAATCTTCATGGGTGAACAAACAAGAAATTGGTTCAGACAAAATGGGCCGTATAGCTACTAATATTGCTGACGGTGCAATGGCTTTTCTGAAAGCAGAATATAAGGTGCTTGCCATATTCGTTGTGGTAGTTACGGCATTAATGGCATGGAGTGGTATGAATGCTGACTCTTCGCCACTTGTAGCATTATCATTTATCCTCGGGGCGTTCTGTTCTGGATTAGCTGGATTCATAGGTATGAAGGTTGCCACCAAGGCCAATGTCCGCACCACGAGTGCTGCTAGAACAAGTCTGGGAAAGGCCCTTGAGGTTGCTTTCGCTGGGGGTGCCGTAATGGGTATGGGTGTTGTAGGATTAGGTGTCTTAGGATTAGGCGTCTTATTCTTAGTCTATAGCGGTATGGGCTGGGAAGCGAGTAAAGTCATCACAGTGATTACTGGATTTTCATTTGGAGCATCATCTATCGCACTATTCGCAAGAGTAGGGGGTGGTATATATACTAAGGCTGCCGATGTGGGAGCTGACCTCGTAGGAAAGGTAGAGGCAGGGATTCCAGAAGATCACCCATTGAACCCTGCGACTATTGCAGATAATGTAGGAGATAATGTAGGAGACGTTGCCGGTATGGGTGCGGATTTGTTTGAGTCTTATGTGGGCTCTATTATCGGTACTATGGTTTTAGGAGCAGCTTTCATTGGATTGGGCGGATTTGAGGCTACTAATGAATTTGAAGGATTGAATGCAGTATTACTACCATTAGTATTAGCAAGTATAGGAATCATTACTTCTATCATTGGAACCTTCTTCGTTAGGGTTAAGGATGGTGGGAACCCACAGACAGCCCTTAATATGGGTGAGTATATCTCTATGGCTATTATGTTGATTGCTACATTCTTCGTAGTACAATGGATGCTTCCTGCATCATGGACTGTAGCAAGTGGTCAGACATATACCAGCTTAGGAGTGTTCTGGGCAGTGCTATTTGGTTTGGCAGCAGGATTTGGTATTGGTATGATCACTGAGTTTTATACAGGTACGGGTACTAAGCCAGTTCAGTCGATCGTAGATCAATCAGTTACTGGGGCAGCGACTAACATCATTGCAGGATTAGGAGTAGGGATGCAGTCTACTGCGATTCCGATATTAATCTTATCTGCAGCGATTCTTGGAGCACATCACTTCGCAGGCTTATATGGTATCGCCATAGCTGCAGTAGGGATGCTATCTAATACAGGTATCCAGTTGGCCGTAGATGCATATGGTCCAATAGCGGATAACGCTGGAGGTATTGCTGAGATGGCAGAGCTACCTAAAGAAGTAAGACAACGTACTGATAAGTTGGATGCAGTAGGAAATACAACAGCAGCGATCGGCAAGGGATTTGCGATCGGTTCTGCAGCCTTGACTACGTTAGCATTATTTGCAGCATTCATCACAGCATATAACAGCGCTCACCCAGATACGGCCTTAAGCGGTATTAATATCATGAATCCCAAGGTCATGGCAGCATTGCTCGTTGGAGGTATGTTACCATTCTTGTTCTCGGCATTATCTATGAATGCAGTAGGTAGAGCAGCAATGGATATGATCCAAGAAGTGAGAAGACAGTTCAAGACTATCCCTGAGTTAACGAAGGCACTTGCTGTAATGAAGAAAAATGACGGTAAGGATATGAGTGATTGGTCTAAGGCAGATCAAGCAACATTTGAAGCCGCAGATGGCAAAGCTGAGTATGACAAGTGTGTCGAGATCTCTACTAATGCTTCGATTAGAGAGATGGTAGTACCTGGCTTATTGGCTATAATATCTCCAGTCCTTGTCGGATTCTTGGGAGGTGCTGAGATGCTTGGAGGACTATTAGCCGGAGTGACAGTATGTGGTGTGATGATGGCTATCTTTCAGTCTAACGCTGGGGGGGCTTGGGATAATGCCAAGAAGATGTTTGAAGAGGGCGTAAAGATCAAAGGAGAGATGTATTACAAAGGATCTGATGCTCATAAGGCAACAGTTGTGGGCGATACAGTAGGTGATCCATTCAAGGATACTTCTGGTCCATCGCTTAATATATTGCTTAAGTTGATGACAGTTGTTGCTCTTGTAATCGCACCATTTTTAGGATAATGATTTTATATGGGGAGCATCGAGACTTCTCTGAGTTATACATAAGTTAAAGTAGAATGTGCCCGACACTAGTTGTTGGGCACTTTTAGTTTTAAGTATGTATATTAATATTCGTATGGATGTTCGTTAATTTTACAAGAGCAGTGAGAACCTGATTAACTTTTAAATGGTTCAATCTTTGCTTACTATATTCTGGATATCCTTCTACGAGATAAAATGAGAAATATGATTAGACTGGTGGTATTAGCTTTAGTGGCAGCTGGAAGCTACTTTTTTGGACCGTTTGGTAATAACGCTGAGATTAATGAGGATCGCGAGAAAATGATTCAGAATGCTGTCTTCGGAGTTCTAGAACAGGCACATTTCGATCCTAAGGATCTCAATGATGATTTGTCTTGGCAAGTGTTTGATGAATTCTTAGCTTCTATAGACGGTCGTAAAAGATTCTTATTAACAGAAGACATCCAACAGTTTGAACCATACAAACTTAAATTAGACGATCAGGCCAAAGCTGGCTCACTGGAGTTTTTCGATTTAGTCAATGCCACTCTAGAGACCCGAATAGATGAAGTAGAAGCTATCTATAAAGAAATCTTAGCACAGCCTTTTGACCTGACGATCGGAGAGTCTTATGAATTCGACCCTGAGAAAAAAGACTTCCCAGCAGATCTTGCTGAAAGAAAAGATAGATGGCGCAAGTCATTGAAGTACGAAGTCTTAGCGAGATTAGAAGATAAACTTGAGAATCAAGAAAATGCCGAAGATGACTCTGAAGAGGAGATCAAAACCTTTGAGGAATTGGAGGTTGAGTCAAGAGAAGCTATACTTGAGAATTACGATGACTGGTACGAGAGATTTCAGAAGATCAGAAGATCGGATCGTTTCGAGGCTTATATCAATTCATTTGCACACCTATTTGATCCTCATACAGATTACTATAACCCTAAGGAGAAGCAAGACTTTGACATGGATATGAGCGGTAAGCTCGAAGGTATCGGCGCAAGACTTAGAACAGAAGGCGATTTAACTAAGGTAGTTTCTATTGTTCCTGGTGGGCCTGCATGGAAAGGAAAAGAATTAGAAGTAGATGACGCTATCGTCAAGGTTACTCAGAAAGGAGAAGAAGGAGTCGATGTGCTAGGTATGAGAATCGATGATGTCGTATCGATGATCAGAGGAAAGAAAGGAACAGTAGTCGTATTGACTGTACAGAAGTCTGATGGTACTAAAGCAGATGTAGAAATCGAAAGAGATGTTGTAGAGATTGGCGCATCAAAAGCCAAGTCAGCAATGATGTCACTAGATGGCGCAACAGAGAACATTGGATATATACACCTTCCTAAGTTTTATTCAAGCTTTGAAGGACCTGATGGGGTAAGCTGCGCCGCAGACATCGCTAAAGAGCTCGACAAGCTCAAAGAGAATAATGTCAACGGAATCATACTTGATTTACGTAGCAATGGTGGAGGATCACTTCGAGATGTTGTGGACATGACTGGTCTCTTTATCGAGGATGGGCCTATCGTCCAGGTAAAGCCGAGAGATCGCATGCCTTATGTGTATAAGGATGATGATTCAGGTGTTAAGTATGATGGTCCTGTAATTGTAATGATGAATTCATTCAGTGCCAGTGCTTCGGAGATATTGGCTGCAGCATTACAAGATTATGAGCGTGCGGTAATCGTAGGAGCTCAGTCTTTTGGTAAAGGAACTGTTCAAAGATTTATTGATCTTGATAGAGCCGTCAGAGGCAATAATGAGTTTAAACCTCTTGGCGAGGTTAAGATCACCATGCAGAAGTTCTACAGAGTCAATGGTGGTTCTACTCAACAGAAAGGAGTATCTCCCGATATAGAATTTGTAGATAGATATACGCACATTGAAGTTGGAGAGCGAGAGTATGATCACTCCATGGAATGGTCGCAAATTGCAGGCCTTACTTATGATCAGGAAGTGTATAAAGTTAAGGATCTCGATAAGTTGCGTCAGCGCAGTATCGCACGTATGGCTAAGGACGATCAGTTTAAGCTGATCGAAGAGCAAGCACAACTGCTCAAAACAAACCGTGATGTCTCTGAATTTGACTTATCATTTGATAAGTTCAATGCCTATCTCGATGCAAGAGATGAAGAGCAAGAGAAATTTGAGGTACTAATGAAGGATAGCATTTCTGATTTGAAAGTGTGGAATATGGAGCAAGACCTCTTAACAATTTTTGATGATGAGAGCCAGCAAGCTAAGAACGAAGATTGGATTAAGGGCTTGAGAAAGGATATCTACATCAAGGAGACGTTAGCCATTATGGCGGATATGATAAAAGGACCTGCCTACACTAAACTCCACGATCAAGAGTAGAATAATAGGTATAACAATATATTTAGGAGCCCCTATCATGCAAGTTTTGATAGGGGCTTCTTTATTTTGAGCGAGCTTATCGCAAAGTGATCACGTGGAATATCTTACTATAGAACATGCCTCTAAAAGTTATGGAGAAAAAGTCCTGTTTAAGGACCTGTCCATGACCATAAGCAAGGGCGAGAAGATTGCAATTATCGCTAAGAATGGGAGTGGCAAATCGACACTCCTTAAGGTTATAGCCGGTTTAGAGACGGCAGAGGGAGAGCGCGCATTAGTGAGACTCAATCGCACGGTTAGGACAGCATTCTTAGATCAGGAGCCTGACTTCGCTCCTCAGGATAATGTCATGCAAGTCCTTCTCGATATGGACAATGAAGTCATTAAAGCGATCAAGAATTATCAAGAAGCGGTATTACATGATCGAGCAGAACAGATCGAAGAAGCCCTCGCACAGATGGAGGACCTAAAGGCTTGGGGCATGGAAGCCAAGATCAAAGAAATTCTCTTCAAGCTAAACCTCACTGATCTCGATCAGAAGATAGAAACACTTTCTGGTGGTCAGAAGAAGCGCTTGGCACTTGCTAAGATCATCATCGATGAGCCAGACTTCTTAATCTTAGATGAGCCCACTAACCATATAGATATCGAGATGATAGAGTGGTTAGAGAAATACCTTCAATCCAGTGCACTAACTATATTAATGGTTACTCACGACAGATATTTCCTGGAGCGGGTGTGCAATCAAATCATAGAGCTAGACAAAGGCAAGATATGGGTGTATCGAGGCAACTACTCCGATTATCTTGAGAAGAAAGCGATGCGTACGCATCAAGATCAACAGAGCCTTGATAAGGCCAAGAAGCTCCTCTCTAAAGAATTAGAATGGGTGCGGCGTCAACCAAAGGCACGTGGTACTAAGGCTAAGTCCCGTGTAGATTCATTTCATAAGTTAGATGATCACGTCAGCAGTATAACCTATGACGAGATATTTCAGATCGATGTGGATACCGCTCGACTCGGTAAGAAGATTGTAGAGTTCTATGATGCTTCGAAGTCTTATGGAGATAAGAAAATGCTGGAGGGCTTCTGGTACAAATTTAAGAAGGGTGAACGGGTCGGCATAAGTGGCGCTAATGGTACAGGTAAATCAACTTTTATCAAGTTGATTACTGGTGAAGAACGACTCACGACAGGTAAGCGTGTGATAGGAGAGACCGTACTATTTGGTCATTATCAGCAAGATGGTATTCAGCTTGACACCGATAAGACTGTCATCGATGTCATCCGATCCTATGGTGAGTATATCCCGCTCAAGAAAGGTCAGAAGCTCAGTGCTGCTCGACTGCTTGAGACTTTTATGTTTCCTCCATATCAGCATCAGGTCTATGTGTCGCAGCTATCAGGAGGGGAGCGCAAGCGACTTCACCTGCTCTGCGTGCTGATGGGTAATCCTAACTTTCTGATCTTGGATGAGCCGACCAATGATTTAGATGTGCTCACCCTTAATGTCCTAGAAGACTACCTCTCTCAGTTTCCCGGGTGTTTGGTGATCATCAGTCACGATAGATTCTTCATGGATAAGCTGGTCGATCACATGTTCATCTTTAAGGGGGATGGAGATATAAAGGATTTCAATGGCACCTATAGCGAGTGGAAACGTAGCCAAACATCGTACTCTTCTAACGGCTCTGGAGCTGCAACTATTCAAAGTCCTAAAGACGCAGGTGTAGAGGATAATAAGGAGGAGGCGCCTCAGCGCAAGCTGAGCTACAAGGAAAAAATGGAGATGAAAGATCTTGAGAAAGATCTGGAAAAACTCGAAAAGCGCCGAAAAGAAATCGAAGACCTATTCATACAAGGCTCACTGGAGAACACTCAGATCAAAGAATTATCTATTGAACTCGGGACTATCAAAACTCACACTGACGAAAAGGAATTTAGATGGCTCGAACTATCCGAAATCGAAGGTTAGAGTTTTCGCAACTTAGCTTCGAGCTCTTTCTCATAGCCTGGATGGTATCCATTTTGGGTGGATCGTATATTCCCATCACCATCAATTAATATGGAGTATGGGATACTGGTGATGCCCAAAGCATCCATAAGCTGTTTTTGATCGGCATGTAGGAAGGTGTAATCCCAGCCATTGCTGTCATATAGAGCTTTGGCGCGCTTAAGCATCCGCTCGCTGTCGACGTTTATGGCTACGATTTCTACGCCATACTTATCCTTCCAATCGGGATATATTTCTTTGAGGGCCTTTAGCTCCGTTCTGCATGGTGCGCACCAAGTAGCCCACAGACTAATAATTTTAGGGGTGCCGTCTTTAGTATAGTCCTTGATATTAAGCTCGTTGGCATCAATATCTTTCACTGAGTATGACGGTACAGACTCTTGTGCTGATGCTGCTATCATCCCCAATGCCAATAGTATTGCAGTTACTACTGTACGCATGGTATATTGGTTTGGTTCAAGGGTAAAACGCTC
>CAZDHV010000095.1:0-11345 GCA_964505335.1 uncultured Saprospiraceae bacterium
TCTTAAAGTCCTTTAGTAATTCTTTGTACCACTTTGAATTCACTTAAGAACACTTTGGCTAAAACACGTATTACCGTATACCCCGGTATGGCGAGTATCATTCCTGTAACCCCACCGATCTTCGCACCCATAAGGACTACGATGAATATCTCTAAAGGATGAGCTTTAACGCTCTTAGAAAAGATGTTGGGTTGAAGTAGAAAATTATCTATTAGCTGCATGACGGCAAAAACTCCCAAAATCTTGAGGATCTTAGGAAGCAATATATCATAGAATGATACATCCAGATTAGCAGAGACTACGATAATGACGGCAAAAGCAGCACCTAGAATCGGCCCTATATATGGTACGACATTCATCAAAGCAGCAAAAAATCCGATAAGCAAGGCATTTTGAAACCCAAGGAAGCTCAACACACTAGTGACAAAGACCGTTATGATGGTTACCTGCAATGCAACACCTACAAAATATCTGATTAGCAGAGCTGCACTCTCGTCTATGGCATGAACCGACTCTTCCTCATATGCATTGGGCACTATTGATCTTACACTCCTAGTGAATAATCCATTCTCCTTCAAAAAGAAAAAAGCAATGAATAGTACTGAGAGCACCGTAATAAGGAGGTTACCTAAAAACCCGAGAACTGAGCTGAAGAGTCCAGTAATTCTCGATGGGTTAAAAAACTGAATAATATTCTTCTTTGCCCGCTCAAAAAAATCATCGGTCTGTTCTACTTCGAGCTCATTTAATACCTGTTCTTGTTCATTATGCACGTTAACTACCAGCGTAATATTTTGCCCGTTGGCAGTTGTATAAGCAGAATCCACTCTCGCTATTTGCTCTTCTACATGACCATCATCCGTGACTTCGACCGGAATTACCTCCTCGATATCATTAGATGGCAGTATGCCTTTTTCAATCAACCAAGTATTCCAATCATCAAGCGGCTCCTCAAAGCTCTTGGCCAGTTGGTTATAGTCTATGCTCCCGAACTTCTGGGTTTGTTGAACGATGGGAGGGATAAAAAGATAGAACAACAATGCTAATATCAAGGTGAATGAAACCAGAGTTGTAATTGCAGCTGCAGTCTTGCCAATGAGGCCTTGTAATCGCTGATTGATGGGAGCTCCGATCATCGATACGACCCAAGCCAATATGATGTAGGTAAATATATCGCTGAAGTAAAATATCAACAATGCTACCAGTATAAGTGGTACTGCGGCTACAATATACTTCTGATATGTTTTGAAAGGCATTTTTCCTAAAATAGTTAATAAACCTACGTACAATATAGACCTACCACTATCTACCAACAAAAAAAGCGCCAAACAACCTAATGTTGTCGAGCGCTTAATTTTTCCGCTGTAAGAGAAGGATTCGAACCTCCACGGAGAGCTTAGCTTTTGCAAGTTTATCGCTATCCTCCACCCCCGAGACAAGAGGGCACGTCTACCTGTTTCATCACCTTACAGTATTGTCAAGAAATACTTACCTTTTTGGCAGGTTAGTATTTAGCTGTGAGAGAAGGATTCGAACCTCCACGAAGAGCTTAGCTTTTGCAAGTTTATCGCTATCCTCCACCCCCGAGACAAGAGGGCACGTCTACCTGTTTCATCACCTCACAGTATTGTCAAAAATTTATTTTATTGCTATCCTTCGATTGCTATTACAAATATATACCTAAACAGATGTTTATTGCAAATAATCTAATGAATTCATTGAATAAATAGATTTCATTCAACAAAGTTCGATTTTAATCGATGGTTGTAAAGATAGGCTCGAAAAAAGGTGTGTTCTTTGATAATTTTCTAACTATCTAGACTTTGGTCGTCGTCTCTTGCTCTTACCTCCTTGAGAAATCATTCCCATACCCTGCTTCCCCATACTACGAGCAGCTTTGATCTGACCACTCTGACCTACAGCTTTCTCGATTTGTAGTAATTGCGCCTTGATGGGGTCCTCAGTAATCTTAAGCTTTTTAGCCTCACGCACGTAGTTTTTCGCAGCTCGCCATTTCCCCTTGGAGCCATTGATGTTAGCCAGCTGTAAGAGTAACATACCCTTCTCATTATCTGATGGAAGATCCATAGCAAGAGCCTTATCAAATAGAGCCTCGGCTTCAGTCATATCCTTTCGGTGCATCGCAATACTTCCTTTCATGATATAATAGAATGCTCGCTGAGTTACGTACAACCAATCTGGCTTAAGAGTAAGTGCAAGTTTTTTATCTGCCTCTTCAAACTGTTCATCCTGTATATGCTTAGCCGCAGAGTTGACACTTCCAAAAAGTATGTAAACCGCTAACAAAATCAATCCAATAACCAATAGCGGCAATGCCCACCAGAAGCCAAACACAAAAGCTGATACAATCCCAGACAAAAGGAAAAAGCCTGTTAGACCTATTAGGACATATATGTTGATATTCATCATAGCATTCTCATTTAGGAGCGTAAAAGTAGCACTTGCCGTTACCTAAACCAACGGCTGTGACTGATAAGCATATAATTTTTATGTGCATAGACCATCTCTGACTCAGGAAAAACTGGCTTGAACACATCTAAGTAGAAGCCCTTCGATCTCTTCTTATCAGTCGAGGTATATGCAATTGTGTTGTATAAGATTGCCCCAGAACTACCCGTTAGCTGTGACAATCGTTCTAAGAATTTCTTGGATCTAAATTTCTGTGGAGTCGTATCTCCTAAAAAAAGATCCACACAGATGAGATCATATTGGTCTTCGCACTCCATCACATACTGATAGGCATCTCCGATAACGGTTTCGATCGACGATTGAATCATCGGATAAGCATACTCCGCCGCCAACTGACAAACCACCTCATCAATTTCGACTGCCGTGATCTCAAACCCTCCCTGATCTATCTGATCCAATATGATCGGTATGCTCGCTAGCCCAAGTCCGAGCACCAGGACTTTCCGAACTTCTGTTTTAGATAAGTCAACAGTCTCCAGTAAGATCTTTGAGAAGTTGCTATAGAGATCTTCGTGAGAATAAATCGCTTTGGCAGTAACCAGCTGATATCGCCCTCTAGATAAAAGCACTTGCATATCAGGATTATACTCTGAGCTACAACTCTCGATGTGTATATCTCTCAGATAGCTCATGGCCATCACATACCAGGGCGCACGCTTCACTGAGTGTAGGCTTGATATATATATCGCATAATAGCTTCATCACCTGGGGTAAATTCCATCGACCTACGATTATACACTAATCGTGCTACCTCGATTGCTTTATCTATATGATAGACCTTGTCCTCGCCCCATCGAAATGGCTTGATGTATGTCGATGGTGGCTCTCCAAAGATATTAGCGAAGTAGGCGGCCACAGTTCCTGTATTAAACTGTGTGTTGATCGCACACCGACAGTGATCACCCATGAACATGCCCAAAAACTGCTCGTTGGTTCTTCTCTTACGACCTTCGGCTATATCGTACAAGTTTACCTTGCCATAGGTGTTTTTCATATTGGAGTTATTGCTGTCAGCGCCAAAGTTGCACCACTCTCCAATGACACTATCACCAAGGTAGCCATCATGTCCTTTGTTACTGTGGCAATGAATGACAACTCGTTTGACTTCACCACCAACCTTACATCGGTTCCCAATACTGGTCTTGCCATATATTTTGGCCCCCATTTTAACCACACTTCTGTCATAGATAACTAGCGGTCCACGGAGCATAGCGCCTTCCATCACGAGTACATTCTTACCGATATAGACGGGACCATCTGTTGTATTGATACTTTGAGCATGCACCCTGGCGCCATCCCCAATATGGATGCGATCTGGCGACCCAATGATTTTAGTATCCTCATCTATATGACCCAGAATACCTCTCTCTCCATATTGAAAGTCACGCTCTATCCAGATATCGTTAAGGCGCAGTATATCCTCTGGGCGATTTAATAGCTCTACCGTATCTATTTGCTGTACTGATTCTTTATTGAGGATCTGCTCCAGAGGACGTTCATGATCATAGTGATCTAACTTAAGTGCAATATTGATGTCGCCACTCTTTAGCAAGATCCCTTCCTGTAGATCTTGTATAGTCGACACAAGCTCTGTTGTAGGCAATACAGCACCATTAACGAGAAGCACCTGTGATGAGGAAGATGGAGCAAATCGTTGACGCAGATAATCTGCTGAATGGTAGAACCCCTCTGTATATCCTAATCTCTGCTTCCATTTGTCAGATATAGTAGACATTCCGATCCTTATTGCACTGGATGGCCTGGACAAGGTCAATGGAAACAACTGCTTCCATTGTATATCATCAAAAAGGACAAGATCAAAATTGCTCATATAAAAAAACCCCACCCAAAGGTGAGGTTAAATATTTTGTTGTAATTATTTTTTTATTCTGCTGTTTCCTGAGCAGGCTCTTCAGCCGGAACTTCAGCAGTTGGTTCGGCCGGAGCTTCAGCTGCAGGCTCTGCCGCCTTCTTTCTACTACCAAACTTCGCAAACTTCTTATTGAACTTGTCAATACGACCTGCAGTATCGACGAATTTCATCTTACCTGTAAAGAACGGGTGTGACTGATTAGATATCTCTAACTTAACAAGAGGGTACTCATTGCCATCCTCCCAAGTGATCGTATCTTTTGTGTTGGCACATGAACGTGACAACCACGATTTATCACAAGAGAAATCTTTGAAAACAACAAGTCTGTACTCTGATGGATGTGTATCTTTTTTCATCACTTTTTAATTAGGGCTGCAAATGTAATTCATTTATACATTTATTGAAAGACTGTAACAGGTGTTTTTTCGGTGAGCATCAATGCATCTCAAATGCCTGGAAAAAATGCATCCTCGAAATGCTCTAGTTCATAGGAGTCCTTCTTGAGTAGGATAGAAATAATGTCAAATCGGAACTCCCACTCATAACTATTCTTGACCATGTAGCCAGCTGCAGCATCACAGATTAATCGTTCCTTTTTGGCATCAATGGATTCTTCAGGAGCACCATAATACGTGTACGTTTTAGTCTTTACCTCCACGAAGACCAGTACCCCATCTTTTTCAGCAATGATATCTATTTCCGCATGGCTAAATTTCCAATTGGTCTCTTTGATTGCATAGCCTTGATCCTTGAGATACGCTTGAGCAAGCTCTTCTCCTTTCTGTCCGATGACTTGTTGCGGTGTCATCCACTAAATATAAAATTATAGCAAGAAATAACACAAAAGTCAAATTAGTGCCATTAAATTAAACTCCGAGTACAATTTAATGATCTATATTTATGCAATATTCATGTAAAGGCAACCATATATGGACCTTGAACATATACTAAGAGTAAAATAACGCACATGGAGACAGCAGTGAAACTACAGAAAGGAGCCCATTTCCTAATTGAAGGATATGATGGAGACATATTTACTCCAGAAAATCTGACAGAGGAACAAAAGATGATCAAATCAACGGTTGAGGAATTTGTGAAAAATGATTACGAACCAGTAGCAGATCGGATGGAGAACGGCGAGTTTGAGTTGAATCGAGTCTTACTGAAGAAGCTTGGTGACCTGGGCATTCTAGGAACCCATATGCCTGAACAGTATGGCGGCATGCAGATGGACCCAAATACTAACTCTTTAGTTCTGGAAGCAGTTGGCCCAACTGGAGCTTTTTCTACGACTATAGGCGCTCATACTGGAATTGGAATGCTGCCTATACTATATTTTGGGACTGAAGAGCAAAAGCAAAAATATCTGCCTGAGCTTATATCTGGTGACAAAGTAGCTTCATACTGCCTGACTGAGCCAAGCTCTGGCTCAGATGCTTTAGCGGCTAAGACTCGAGCAGACCTATCTGATGATGGAACACACTATCTGATCAATGGTCAGAAGATGTGGATCACTAATGCGGGCTTTGCCGATGTATTCATCGTATTCGCCAAGATTGACGGCAAAGACTTTACTGGATTCATTCTAGAAAAAGGTATGCCCGGATTGACTTTAGGTGCCGAAGAGAAGAAACTCGGGATAAAAGGATCTTCAACTAGACAAGTATTCTTTGAAAATGTAAAAGTACCCGTAGAGAATCTGCTGGGAGAAAAAGGACAGGGGCACTTAATCGCCTTCAATGTCTTGAATGCTGGCAGGTATAAGATAGGACCATTTGCCTTGGGTGGCTCTAAAGGGTTAACGGACATCTCCATCAAGTATGCCAATGAACGTATTCAATTTGGCAGGGCCATATCAAGCTTCGGAGCTATTAAATCAAAAATCGCTGAGCAAGCGGTCAGAACATATGCAGCTGAGGCCGCAGTATATCGCACAACAGGGTTGATCAATGACTATACAGAGGTATTGATGGAGCAAGGTAAGACTTATGCTGAGGCTGAGCTCATCGCAGCCGAAGAGTATGCACTTGAAAGCTCTATACTTAAGATAGCTCTATCAGAAAATGTGAATTATGTCGCAGATGAATGCGTACAGATCCATGGTGGAATGGGATATAGCGAAGAAGGAAGAGCAGCAAGAGGATATCGTGATGCTCGTATCGCTATGATCTATGAAGGCACAAATGAGATCAACAGAATGCTCATGTTGAATATCATATTTAAAAGTGCCATGAAAGGGGCATTAGATTTTGCTTCGCCAGCTATGGCAGTGCAGCAAGAATTACTTACTGGCGCTGCTAGTGATCATACAGATCTCTCTGCAGAGGCAAGAGCGGTTATTGGGTTCAGAAAGTCAGCGCTTATGTTAGTTGGATCCGTCGGTCAGCTAGCCATGAAAGGCAAAATCAACATGAAAGAGGAACAAGAAATACTGATGAACCTTGCTGATATCCTTATCGATCTCTTTATTTCTGAATCTCTGCTCCTTAGGTACGGTCAAAACATGAGCAGTGGCAAGGGTGTCGATCAAGCAATTCAAAAAGCCATTATGGAAGTACACTTCCAAAGTGCCAAAAACAGAATTCTCGTGAGTGCTCAAGAGGCAGTTGGCTCATTTGTACTTGCAGGGAAACAACAAGCATACATGAGTGCGATCAATTCTTTCTGTGATTATCCATTGAAGAATGTGAAAGCCTTAAAACGAGAAATTGCAGATTACTTAATAGGAGCAAATGAGTACGCTCTATAAAGCGTGAGAAGAATCCTCTGAGAGCGTTAGATATAGTTAAAAAAAGAATAGTTTTTTCATAAAGTTCGGTTAGACGATCTCAGAGGATTTCAAAGATTCTTCTCATATCATTGACGTCCCTAGCGCCAAGACATACATATTACGTTTGTTAGATATGATTCGCTGCCACGAATCTCTAAAATCAAGTATTTATATAGTTAGTTTTATAGGATGGGGCAGACGATAAAGAACATCATTTTTGATTTTGGTGGTATCCTTCTTGATTTAGACTACTCACTATCATTCGACAGGCTTAAAAAGTTATTGAATATAGAAGGAGATATTCCAGAAAATGTACAGCTTATTCTTGATGAGTATGAAATGGGATATTTCAGTGAAGGCTCATTTCTCCATAGACTACAGAGACTCACTGACGACATTGTAACCGAGCGGGCTCTTGTCGATGCATGGAATGCTATGTTACTCAACGTTCAAATCTACAAACTAGATTATGTCAAAAATCTTAGATCAACCTATAACACCTACTTGCTCAGCAATACTAACCATACGCATCTTACTTATGTCCGTCAAAAAATGCTGCCTGCTATCGATGTCGATCCAGCGCAGTTTGAACGAGATCATTTCATTAGGGCGTACTATTCTCATGAAGTCAAATATCGAAAACCCAACCACGACATCTATGAATATGTAATCGCTGACAGCCATCTCAATCCCTCTGAGACCCTATTTATAGATGACAATCCAGATAACGTCAGAGGCGCTAAAGAAGTGGGTTTGCATGCCGTTGTACATGATCCCTCTCTCGATATTACTGAGAAGTTGCAAGATTACCTTAATGGTGTATGATATCAATCACCTGTCTACAACGTTTAACCATCCTTTAACGCTACTTGCAAAGCATCATACCTAGATCACACCTTATTTTAGGGTGTTAAATCATTAACTAAGCAGATATAGCTATGAGATTAATATTATCAACTGCATTACTTGTATGTATTGCTTGGATTGGCGCCTATACTCAATCGACCGAGAAGGATGTTATCATCATCGAAAAGACCATTGATGAAAACGGCAATGAAGTCTCCAAAAAGATTATCCGGAAGCAAGGGGATGACTTCAGTGATGAAGAACTTGAAGAGTTGTTAGAAACTGATGAAAGACCGTTTGGTCAGTGGGACATTGAGTCCTTAGGTTTTGGACCGAGTGCATTTGACGGTTGGGGCGAGTGGCTCAATGACGGCAGTCAATCTTCAGACGTTTCTATAGGCTTAAGCTTATCATTTGAAAATGGCCGGACGTCTGTAGTAGATGTCTATGGTGGCACTGGCGCATATGATAGTGATATACGGCCTGGAGATGAGATCATATCTATTGAAGACACCCCGGTAGTCAGCTATGAAAACATAGAAGACATACTTGATGGTAAGAAGGCTGGAGACGAAATCAAAATCCAAATCTATCGTGACGGTGAAGAGATTGAAAAATATGTCAACCTAAAAAGAAAGAGATCAAACAGCTTCTCATTTGACTTACCCGAGGAGTTTGGAAATGCTGAGCAATTCTTCTTCAATTTTGGTGATTCCAATTTTGGCGTAGATATAGACTCGATATTCAGATCATTTGGAACTCCAAATCTCGACTCTCTATTAAGAAACTTTGATCTTGAGGATGGCGACAATCCATTCCGTTCATTCAACTTCGAAGAATTCAATCCAGGTTCCCCACGGGCTAAAAAGTTAGGACAAGGAGCCTCTCTTGGTGTAATGATCGAAGATGCCCCAGATGGTGTGGCTATAGTGGATGTCCTTTCGGATTCGGCAGCGGACAAGGCTGGGCTGAAGTCTGACGATATTATCAAAAGATTCAACGATAATGTAGTAACATCTTATCGTGAGCTTACCATGCAGGTAAGCCTGGTCCAAAGTGGCCAAACCGTAGAAGTGGAGGTTCAACGAAATGGGAAAACCAAAAAACTTAAGGTAACGATGGATTAGAAAGAGACTGATCTATTGATCAGCCTCCTTATCATTTGACTTTTTATACCTACCCGAGGATTTCAGGGCTTTGACGATGACCCATTCTAATTGACCATTGACGCTCCTGAACTCGTCGGCGGCCCACTTCTCGACCATTGCCATGGTCTTCTCATCTATGCGCAGTACAAATTTCTTCTTGGCCATAAAACCGGTTAATTAGGTTACCAGAGTGCCCGCATTAATTACAGGCGTAACCTCTTTATCAGAGCACAACACAATCATTAGGTTACTGACCATTGTCGCTCTCTTTTCTTCGTCGAGGTCGATGATCTCCTTTTTAGATAATTCGTCAAGTGCATTCTCAACCATGCTCACAGCCCCCTCAACTATCTTTAAACGGGCAGCTACTATAGCTTCAGCCTGCTGACGCTTGAGCATTGCTGAAGCGATCTCTGGTGCATAGGCCAAATAACCGATTCTGGCCTCGATAACCTCTATTCCAGCCATAGCAAGGCGATCATCCAATTCTTTCTCAAGTGCGATGCTAACCTCGCCAGTATCAGATCGCAAGGTGATCTCTTCTTGATCATCGTCAAAATTGTCATAGGAGTACGAACCTGCAAGCTTGCGAACTGCAGCATCAGTCTGCACCCTAACAAAACTCTCGTAATCGCTGACATCAAAGGCCGCCTTGTAAGTCTCATCTACCTTCCAAACGAGAATAACACTGATTAAAATTGGATTGCCTCGCTTGTCATTTACCTTGACTCGCTCACTATCAAAATTTCGTGCTCTCAGACTAATCTTGTAGCGACTATAGAGCGGGTTTACCCAAAGGAATCCGTTCTGCTTAATCGTACCTACATACTTGCCAAAAAAGGTCATGACCTTGGATTGATTAGGGTACACAACCATAAAGCCCTTCATGACAAAGACACCGAGTATGATAATTGGAATAATTGAAGCTGGAGGGGTTAATCCTATCATCCCAAGTCCATAAGCCGCTACCGCTAGGACGGGAATGAGCAACAATAAAACGATCCATCCTGAGATGGCTTTAACCACATTTTCTTTCATAGCATAATGATATTGATGTGATATCAATATACTATTACTAAACCTATTAAAATATTATGATTGACAAATGAACCTCAGAAATCGACGAAAGCACTTTTTAGAACACCTTCATACTCGCTACATAATAATCTCGATCAACAATGACACTCTCGATGCTATCGTCAATAGAAAGATTCCTCCAAAACGTGGAGGCGTTCAACCGATGCTTGACACCATTAACTTCTACATCGACGGGCATTTCAAAACCAGGTTGCACATTGGACCATCTAAATGCTAGGCCATTGCGACCCTCTCTATATTCTAAGATCGGAATATGATGATCTCGGAGATATTGATCAAAGACATCTGTAAGATCCACACCTAACTGGTCGATCATATATTGTTCCACTTGATCCGTAGTCACTGTCTTGTGGTAAAATTCTTCATTTAGCCCTCTTAGTGTGGATCTCCAGAGCTCATCATCACCGACAATCTGTCTTATAGTGTGTAGCAAATTGCTTCCCTTATAGTACATATCCCCAGAACCACGAGAATTAACACCATAAGTGCCGATGATCGGCTTGTCATTAGCGATTCGGGATCTAGTCCCAATCACATAATCAGCTCCTGCTTCTTTACCATAATGGTACTCCACATATATAGACTCTGTATACGCCGTAAATCCTTCATGCACCCACATATCAGCGATATCCTGATAGGTGATATTGTTGGCAAACCACTCATGACCAGCCTCATGAATAATGATAAAATCAAATTTCAGTCCCCATCCCGAACCACTTAAGTCTTGACCTAAATAGCCATTGACATATTTATTGCCATAGGTCACAGAACTCTGATGCTCCATGCCCAAATATGGTGCCTCAACTAGTTTAAACCCGTCCTCATAAAATGCATATGGGCCAAACCAGTGCTCAAAGGCGTCCATCATCATAGGCACCTGCTTAAACTGTTCTTTTGCCTTACCCAGATTATCTCTTAAGACATAATAATCTAAATCGAGAGCCCCTGCCTCTCCTTCATATACCTCATTAAAATGTACATAGTCTCCCACATTGATATTGACGCCATAGTTGTTAATCGGATTATCTACATACCACTCTGTAGTTACCTTGCCATTAGCAGTGATCTTTGATCGGAGTGTGCCGTTCCCAACATCCATAAGACCTTCTGGCACTGTCAC
>CAZDHV010000096.1:0-11299 GCA_964505335.1 uncultured Saprospiraceae bacterium
AAGAAGGTCAGATCCACGGTAACCGTACTATCACAACCATTGGCTCCAGTAAGTTGTACGAATCCTGTCCTATTTGTCTCATCATAAAGTATGCTATCGACGACTACAGAGAAGCCATCTCCTTCGCAACCATTGTGTACAATCTCGTTTAGCTGATTTGGTTGGAAATTTAGATCCACGGTAACGAGGCTATCACAGCCTGCGGCGTTCGTCAACATAACATTACCCGTGGGATTGAACTCGTTAAAGGTCTCAGTTCCTACCAACATTGAGAATCCATCGCCCTGACAACCTAAATAGTCGATTGACTCATCGCTCGGCGCGGCAAAAGTTAGCGCCACGTCTACTATACTATCACATCCGACTGCATTAGTCAACATCTCTTGACCTACAGGATTTGATTCATCATATACCACACTATTAACGGTCATGCTAAAGCCATCTCCCTCACAGCCATTATGAGTAATCGCATTACTACTAGACTGTAAGAAGGTCAGATCCACGGTAACCGTACTATCGCAACCATTGGCGCCAGTCATTTGGATGACACCTATTCTATTTGTCTCATTAAATGTTACAGTATCTACGACTACGGAGAATCCATCTCCTTCACAACCATTATGGGTGATCTCATTGATCTGATTCGGCTGGAACGTTAGGTCGACGCTCACGAGACTATCACAGCCGGCGGCGTTCGTCAATGTAACATTGCCTGAAGGATTGGACTCATCGAAGGTCAAGTTCCCTACTATCATAGTAAATCCATCTCCCTCACAGCCTAGGTGGTCTATCGTCTCAGAGCTAGGTGCTGCAAAACTCAGCGATATATCAACGATACTATCACAACCTGAAGCATTTGTCAAGATCTCCTGACCGGTAGGATTTGATTCATCATACATTACATTGTTGATAACCATACTAAAGCCATCACCCTCACAACCGTTATGGGTGACCTGACTGGTAGTTTCCTCGAAAAATGCAAGATCGATGTTCACGAGACTATCACAACCGGCTGCATTAGTAAGTATTTCTTGCCCAACTGGGTTAAACTCGTCATAGACAGACGAGCCTACTTCAATTGAAAACCCGTCACCTTCACACTGATTAAGTACAATATCACGAGTTGTCGATTGATTGAATATCAAATCGACCATGACAATGCTATCGCAGCCTGTAGAACTCAATAACTGTTCTACACCCGCAGGGTTATTCTCATCATATAATGTCCCATCTACTATTGCTTGGAATCCATCACCTATACATCCAACATGGGTGATTTCGCTCATCTCGATATCCTGGAATACCAAGTTGATGTTAATACTGCTATCGCAACCTGCCTCATTCAATAATACAACCCTACCTCCAGAATTGTCTTCGTCATACCTTAATCCCGCAACAAATACTTCAAACCCATCTCCTGTGCAGCCTAGATAATCAATGGTATCTGCACTCGGTGCCGCGAAACTCAATGCTACTTCGACTATACTGTCACAGCCTACGGCGTTGGTTAGAAACTCGACACCAACAGGATTTAACTCATCATAAACGACGTTGTTAACGATGACACTGAAACTATCACCCACACATCTATTAGGTGCGATCGAAGTCTCGGACGTAAATAGATAGCTTAGGTCGATATTTATAATGCTATCACAGCCATTCTGAGATGAGAGCATTTCTACTCCAAACTGATTATTTATATCATATACTGTACCGTTAACTACGACACTATCATCGGGGCATAATATAGCCATCGTATCCAAGATTCCAACTTCAAGATTAACCACGTTAAAATTGAGAACGGTATCACAGCCAAATGGCCCAAATCCAAAATATTCGTCAATGCGTAAAGATTCGTCTATTTCTATTCCTCTAATGGTCTGAGTTTCTCCTGGACATAACAGGACATCTGTGGTAATACTATCACCACGTATAAAGTCTAAATCAACTAAGACGGTACTATCACAGCCCAAGTCAGTTGTAAAGTTAAGTATGCCAGTAGGTCTCTCGAAATCAAATATCTCTCCATCCACTGTTAAAAACTCATTAGTACAGAATGTACCCTTGATCGTATCTTCTCTGGGTACTAGGAAATCCAAGGCTATAGTGATAATTGTATCGCAGGTATTATTACCGAAAAGCGTATGAAAACCACTTGGTGAAGCCGCAAAATAATCTATTCCAAATAAGGTAACCGTATCATCAATACAATGTGGAGTTTCGATTATTTGGAACTCTGGTTGTTTGGCCTCTACTCTAACATGGATAATACTATCACAACCATCCTGAGTGAATAAATTGTCAAATAGGGTGAAGCCAGCATCGCTAACCGTGAAATTGACCCCATTAACCTCGGCCATCTCTCCGGGGCATAATAGTAGACCCACTGTATCGCAAAAAGCCTGATTGACCTGTATAGTCTGCATAAATGCTATTCCTCCATTGTCCGGAGTAAATACAATGTCTAATGTGCCGACATGGTCGTCAAGCTCAAGATTTGGGTCCACATTCCATTCTCCAGTTAATCCACTTATAGAATTAGTGGGAAGATTCAAACTCTCATTACTACAAAAAGTATTAGGAATACTAAAGTTAGCTGCTACATCGGCACAATCAGTTACATTGATCTTCAGTTGGGCAGAAGTTGGACATCCTCCAGGCTCGATGAACTCTACCTGATAAAGACCTTCTTCACTAAGCGCTGGCGTCGCACTTATATAAGTCTCACTATTGTCGTTATTGAGCGGCACTCCGTCGAGAAACCAGCGATGATCACTTCCTCCTGTAGGTAAGACATTGAGCACAATGGCTCCTAAGCCCTCACAGTGATCTATCTCACCAGTAATCTGAGATGGAACAACAGATCGTTCGGTCCCTTCTACGAGCACTCGCTCTACAAAGTAAGATTCATCTGGCGCTTGTGTCCCTCCAGTAATATTGACTTGTATAAGGTCTCCTATGGATACATCCATTCCGGTAATAGTGAAGCTACCCGTAGGATTCGATCCGCAATACCCTCCTATTAATATTGGATCATTATCAATCAATACCTCAACGAGAATCCCATCTCCGCCTGGTTCGCTTGTAGGACTAAGCTCAGTACAACCAAAAGGAGTGAATGGGTTCGGTGTAGCACATGCTTCAAAGTCTCCCTGTGACAACGATGTCTCAATGGTAATGGAAGCATTACAATAGTTGCGTTGAGCTACACCACCTACAACGAAAGCCAAGTTGTCGTTAAAACCATTTATCGACGTCCCGGGACATGGTGACCCTTCAACATCTGTAATCTCAAAAGCACCATTGCGGATGCCAAAAAAACCGTCTTCGTCAATATCAAAGTCTCTAGCGATGGTTAAAACCTCAAAAGGGCTACCGTCGAAATCGAAGGTAAGCTCATCAATAATCTGCTGGGCCGTTACAACACTGGTGCAAACGGATAGAAGTATTAGAATAATTGCAGTTAGGTTCTGGACCTTTCTCATTTTCTATGTAGTCTATTTCTTGGGCGACGATAATCGAGACAGCAATGCTGTCAAGACATCATTAAACATGTGTTAAAACAATAATATGATGACAAGAATATCCATTATCGTGCCAAACCAATTTAAAGACTTTTCAATCTGGAAAATTAATCACTATATCTGTGATGACCCTTAGGGTAGGCCCTAATTTTCGATATTTTAAGATGAGTGTGTAAAGTACATTACCATTTAACGAGAAACACGCCGCAGCTTCACTTTAAGTAAACATTAATTGTGGTCACAATTCCAACTTTCAAGGCGTTTTTACATTATGATCATAAGACCTTATATACATGAATAGAATTATTTGGCAACTATTACTGATCCTCTCTGTAAGCTCGACTGCATTCGCTCAAAGCGAAAACCTCACTATAAGTGGCTTTATCAGAGATGCGGCTAATGGCGAAACAATCATCGGTGCCAACATCTATGTCGACGAAATTGGATCGGGCACGGTGAGTAATGAGTATGGGTTTTACTCCGTCAATCTTCCAGCAGGATCATACACTTTAGTCTTTTCTTATGTGGGATTTGATACCCAAACAGAACAGGTAACTCTGAGCCAAGATCTCAAATTAGACCTTGAAATAGGCGTTGAGTCTCAAGAGCTCCAGGAGATAGTTATTTCTTCGGAGGCGGCTAATGCGAATGTCAGCAGTACTGAGATCAGTGTAAATAAATTGGATATAGGTACTATAAAAAAAATCCCTAGCCTCCTAGGTGAAGTTGAAATATTAAGAAGTATCCAGCTATTACCAGGAGTAAGCTCCGTAGGTGAAGGAGCGACTGGATTTAACGTGAGAGGTGGCAGTATAGATCAAAATCTTGTCCTATTGGATGAAGCTCCAGTATACAATTCGTCTCATCTGTTTGGATTCTTTTCTGTTTTCAATCCTGATGCAGTAAAGGATGTCAAACTATACAAGGGTGGGATTCCTGCTCGATATGGGGGTCGGCTGTCATCCATCCTCGATGTACGTATGAAAGAGGGCAACAATAAAAAGCTCGCTATTAATGGCGGCATCGGCGCTATATTTAGCAGGCTATCAGTCGAGGCCCCGATAATTAAAGACAAGGCATCATTCATCATAGCAGGTAGGAGGTCATATGCGGACATCTTAGCACAACCCTTCTTAGATGAGGATACGCAAGGATCTGCCCTTAACTTTCATGATCTCACATTAAAGTCTAACTGGACACTTGGCGAAAAAGATCGACTATTCTTGTCAGGCTATACGGGTCGTGACAACTTCCGATTTGGTGAAGATGCGGGATTCAACTGGGGAAATGCTACGGCCACGCTTAGATGGAATCATATCTACAATGACGGTCTGTTTGGCAATGTGACAGCATATTATAGTGATTACGATTATCAGATCAACTTTGGTGCCGACTCTGACAATAGATTTGACTGGGATGCCGCGATTAAGAACTATGCGATCAAACCAGAATTTACGTGGTTCTTAAATCCTAACAATCAAGTGCGCTTTGGTGGTCAATTGATCATCTATGAGTTTGACCCAGGCAACGCCGTCGGTATTAGCGAAGGTGAATCCTTAGATTTATCGCTGGATAACAGGTTTGCCATAGAGTCTGGGTTGTACATAGAAAATGAGCAGACTGTATCGGACAAGCTAACTGTGAACTATGGATTACGCCTATCTTATTTCAATTATGTTGGCGCTGGAGATGCATTTACTTTTGATGAAGAGACCCCGGCAGGACGGCGCCGCACTGTAACTTCAACGGAGAGTTTCGATCAGTGGGAATCTATACAGACTTACGCCAATTTAGAGCCACGCTTTTCTCTCAAGTATCAACTCAACCAACAAGAATCTTTCAAGGCTACCTATAACAGGACAGCCCAGTATATCCATTTATTATCTAATACGGCGGCCTCTACTCCAGTAGATGTTTGGACTCCAAGTACTAATAACATTAGACCTCAGTTGTCTGATCAGATAGCCATTGGGTACTTCCGCAATTCTGCAGACAACACATTTGAGTTTAGTGTGGAAACTTATTTCAAGCGATTACAAAATCTTGTCGATTATATAGATGGTGCGGATTTACTCTTAAATCAATTTATCGAAGGAGATATCCTCGAAGGCCGTGGTAGAGCGTATGGACTCGAACTATATGTGCGCAAGACTGCAGGCCGCTTTACAGGATGGGCCAGCTATACATTGGCAAGGAGTGAACGACTAGTAGACGGAATAAATAATAATGAATGGTATGCTACTCGATTTGATCAAACTCACAATTTTAGTTTCACCTCTTTTTATGATGTAAGCAAGCGCTTGGATGTATCTGTTAATTTTGGAATTATCTCTGGGACTCCATTAACATTACCTACTACTCGCATTGAGCAGCAAGGGTTCATTATCCCTCATAACGTCGATAATGCCCGAAACAACTTTAGGATTCCAGTCTATCATCGACTTGATATTTCCGCCACATTACAGGGCAAGAAGAATGAACAAAGACGCTGGCAAGGAGAATGGGTGTTTTCAGTATACAATGTGTATTCGAGACGCAACGCATTTAGCATATTCACTCGTCAGAGAAGTAATGGTGTCAAAGACGCTGTGCGTCTGTCCGTATTCGGTAGCTACATTCCATCAGTAGCGTATAACTTCAAATTTTAAAGGGCATGAGAGCATTCAAGTACATATCAATGGTCGTGCTCATTAGCATGCTGTTCTCATGCGAGGACGTAGTAGAGCTCGATCTGGATGGAGATGGGGGAGATCTTGTTATTGATGCATGGATCAACACTCGGTCTGAGACTCAGGAGATACGCCTCAGTTTGTCGCAGAGCTTTTTTAGCAGTACTACAATTATAGTTAGAGATGCAGAGGTAGTAGTCACCAATGAAACACAAGAAGAAGATTACGTGTTTGAGATCACAGATACTTCTTCCACCTATACCTTTACACCCGAACTTGGCAATAACATTGGCGAGGTAGGAGATGTAATGAGTCTCTCTATAGTACATAGATCAGGACGATTTGAGGCACAAACAACTATAAATAGAGTTCCTCCATTAGACTCGATTCAACAAGAATTCAGGGATGATGAATTATTCGGCGAGGATGGTATTTACACCCAGTTCTTTGCCAGAGACCCGGTTGGTCAAGGCGACGCCTACTGGATACAGACTTTTCGTAATGGGGATTTTCTCAATAATGCAAACCAGTTAAATATTGCCTTTGACGCTGGATTTGATGCAGGATCAAGAGTAGATGGCCTAGTTTTTATAACACCGATCCGTGAGTTTACTAATATCCTCGAGGAAGACGGTCTGCCATCACCTTGGGATGTAGGAGATGAAATAAGAGTAGAGATACATTCAATTTCTCAAGAGGCTTTCGGATTTTTGGAGATCGCCCGTGACCAAATTCTAAATGGAGATAATGGCATCTTTACCCTACCTCAAGCTAATACTCGCAGCAACATTACAAGGAGCAATGGTTTTGAGGCTTTAGGATTCTTTAATGTGGCTGCAGTATCTCAGTTGAGTGACGTAATTGTGGAGCAATAGGCTAATCCATAAAACCACTCCTTTCATAGAGTGCTTCGAAGTCTTCTGTATAGATCATTTCTCTTAAGTTCTCGGCATTTCTACCATTGTGCTCATAGTAGCTTTCCGCAATCTTAAAACCCATATAATACCCCATGTCATAGGGTCGATCCTTCTTCCTACCCCAATTGAACAACCACTTAGACCTGACTTCCTTGATCGGCAGATTCAGATCAGAGGTCCATTCCTTCTTGAGCACCTCAAAATTTTGATCACCATACTCATAGGACTCATAATAGCCCTTTTTGCCCACTACTTTATAGGCTATGAAGTCCGCTATTCCTTCATTCAGCGTTAGTCTCAAGAGTGATTCTCCTATGAACATATCTGGCTGCATGACGTGTACTTGCTCATGAGCAATCATCTGATCCAAATCGTCGTATGAACTGAAGCTCAGTGAATCAAAAGTGCCCCAACTAATGTCGGGAAGGCCCAGTATATTTTTCTGTGCCTCAATTATTACCCCTTCATCAGTCACAGTGCCACCATGCATGTTATATCCTATTAAAAAGTAGATTGGCTTATATTTTGAGTTTGTCACAGTCCTATCATATTTTCCTAACACCTCCTGAGTTAAGGATAGATAACGCTCTTGATCCATCATGTAAGATCGGATGGATAAGAAGAATTGCTCATGAGTGTGCATATAGTCTGCAAAGTCTTTAGCCTTCAGCTTGTCTTTGCTAATGAGCGCTTTTAATCCATTGCTGCCACGATCAAAATAATCGGTCTGAACAATAGACTCGTAATAGCCATCATTAATCATTCGATCCAAGGTTCCATAGAATAGGTCAATATCTGAGGTGATCACAGGTACCCGATTGACATCCTCTATAAATGATGACTTACTACAGGAAACAAACAAGATAGCAAGAAGAAATATCCATGATGATCTATTCCTCATAAGAACTGCTAATCTATATGATTCAGGCGATACTTATGAAATACCCAAGCAAAGGCATCCGATAATCTATTGCCTAATCCACACTTATGGAGGGCGTGTACTTTTTTGAAGACCTCAGTCTTCTGTATAATCTTGATGGCCCGATTACTGGTATCAGGATTATCAAATAAGCGTGCAATATTCATGTCGTTACAACCAAGGGAGCTCTTAATTGAAAGCAATAGTTCATGGGTGATCTTTTGGAAAGTTATCTCAAGACGTTCTTGATACAGTATCCGAAGAATCTGATGTTGATTGATATACGGAAAATCCGGAATTCGCTCTTGGGCTTGACGGAAGCCATGAATTGGCTCCACCATAATATTAGTAGGATTGAATATGCCCCCTAACTCAAAGTCATCAGGAGTTATCAATCTAATCTGTGCAAAGTTATCTTTATGAGGATTGAAGTGTTTCTTAAAAGCATTTAGAAAACGTATGTCCGCTGTGTCCAAACACTCAAATCCCGAGGCTATTAATATGGCTGGATGTAGAAATAGTTTTTCTATCATTCGGTTCTATCATATTAAATATTAATCTAATATATAAACAATTGATTGTTAATAATAATTCGCTGTTTAATATTTTCATTATTGGTTGATTGACTACCTTCGTCCGATGGAGTCTACCTATCCCATATTATATATCAAAAAAGACCGTGTCGCCTCTGTCAAAAGGAAGCATCCATGGATATTCAGCAGAGGAGTATTACCCCATGATGCCCCATCTGATGGCACCATAGTAGAGATACACCATAAGCGTCAGGGCTACCTCGCAACAGGATATTATCAGGATGGCAGCATACTCGTTAGGATTCTATCATTTAGTGGAGAAGAGATCAATCAAGACTACTGGGATAACAAGATTAGTCAAGCATATAAGCTGAGGAATCAGATCGGTTTGCCGAGTACGGAGACGAATGCTTATCGACTGTTTCATGGCGAAGGTGACGGTGTACCTGGTTTAATCATAGATGTATACAATGATGTTGCCGTAATTCAATGTCATACCATCGGCGTCCATATGGTGATCGATCAGGTTGCCAATGCACTCACTAAGACATTAGGACCAGCTCTTGATAGCATCTACGACAAGAGTAAAAACGCATTGCCTCAGACATATTCAGCGAAGCTAAAGGATGGGTGTATCAAAGGGAACAAAACCAAGGTTAGGATAAATGAGAACAAACATCTCTTCGAAATTGACCTGATCAACAGTCAGAAGACTGGATTTTTTCTCGATCAACGAGATAACAGGCAATTGGTGAGCAACTACGCCAAGGGTAAGAGACTGCTCAACTTGTATTGTTATACAGGCGGATTCTCAATATATGCGCTAAATCATGGTGCATCTGCAGTATGCAGTATCGACGCCTCTCGTACGGCTATGTCTACCCTCGAAGACAATTTAAAACTCAATGGGGGATATGAACATCATATCTCCCTAACCGAAGATGTCAACAAGTATGTCAACACAATTGAAGCGCATGAATACGACATCATTGTAGTGGACCCCCCTGCATTTGCCAAGAGCATACGCAAGCGACATAATGCCGTGCAAGCCTATAAACGAGTTAACGCAGCTGCAATCTCCAAGGTCGCTCCAGGCGGAATGATCTTTACCTTCTCATGTTCACAAGTCATCGATGCGCAACTATTCTATAATACGATCACCGCTGCTGCGATTGAGACAGGTCGCCAGTGCCGAGTAATCCATCACATGTCCCAGGGAGCAGACCATCCAGTCAGCATCTTTCATCCTGAGGGAAAGTATCTTAAGGGTCTTGTCTTGGCTGTGGAATAGAGCTATCGATCAATTATTTTATAAATGAGGGATTTCTATATAAATCTTAGTACCCTTTCCTGGCGCACTCTCTATATTGTAGTCACCATGCAGATTTTGTACTCGTGAAGTGATATTTTTAAGGCCATATCCTCCTTTCATTTGATCCACGTCAAATCCCTTTCCGTCATCGCTTACGGTTATCTTAAGATCGTCTAATTCATTCGTGTTAATACTAATCCATGCATTCTCTGCCTCAGCATGCTTCATGACATTATTGACCATTTCGAAGACGATATTATAGACTGGATAGGCCAAGGATCCATAATTAATATCCTGCGACTCATCAGTAACAAAATGAAACTTAACCCGATCGCTACTATTGAGCTTACCGATAAGATCTGCGATACTATTTATGAGCCCAATAGACTGCACAGTTTCTGGCATCAGATTATGAGAGATTAATCTGATGTCTTCATATGCATCATTAAGCTGATTTATACTTGTTTTAAGTAGGTCTGGATTTTCTAGATTTTCTGTCGATTCTAAGGCTTCTAACTGCCATCTAATAGCTGCAATTTTAGTATTGAGGTTGTCGTGAAGCTCGCCTGCCATTCGTTTGCGTTCTATATTTTGTCCTGCTAATTGTGCAAGTAGAATTTCCTTATTTTTCTCATTGAGTTGTGCATTTTGCCGTTTTAACCGTTGGATAAAATATAAACTAATCAAGAACATCAAACCAGCTAAAGAGGCAATCCACATAATTAAATTCCGTGCAGATTTTAAATTGCTATATTCTAGATTTTTGATCTGTGTCGTCTGTTCTATGATTTGATCCTTATACTTCAATTCACTCTCGAGCTGCAAGACCTCAGTCTTATTAAGCTCATCGGTCGATTGTCGATGGCGCTCATAGTGATATAACGCCTTCTCATATTGACTTACATTCTTGTACCCCGTCCATAGATATCCATCAGCTCGGCTGATAAATTCCTTATTGCCTGATTGCAACACGTAGTCATACCCTAATAGGAGGTACTCGAGAGCTTTCTGATCATCCTGAGCTATCTGAAAGCGCTCAGCCTTATCATTATACAGGGCAAATAAGATACCATAAAGACTGTCTTGAATAGCCAGTTGTTTGGCTTCTTCAAAATAGTATTGCTCCAACTCAACATCTTTCAACATGCCATATACATTGGCTTTTCCTAAGGTATTATCCGCTGCGAAATAGCTATCGCTTTCGCTAGTAATAAGGGAATCCAATGCTTGATAATAGCTTAAGGCCTTGTTGTAGTCATTGATGCGATAAGCAGAATAGTAGTTATGGTCAGCTAGCAAGCCCAGTGCCTTTATCATCTGAAACGTGTCTTGAACAACTTCGGCGATTTCAGCAGCCTTGTTCATATGGACAGCCACTTTCTTAAATACTATGGTGTCAAAATTTAAAAGACCGACATTATTTAA
>CAZDHV010000097.1:0-11263 GCA_964505335.1 uncultured Saprospiraceae bacterium
TAGTTCAATATAGGGTTGACTTCAAGTCATTTGTGCGATTGATCGACTATGTCAAGCATTTTTTCGATGAACTGAGTCTTATTGATCTCTTACCTTAGCCTATAGAATTGTGCAATGGGAGAAATAGTAAATGATGTTATCAGTTCACTTCAAGGACTATCAGCCTTAGAGTTTGCAGGATTAGTATTTGGAGTGATTAATGTGCTGCTGCTGATCAAGGAGGATATCCGCAATTGGATTTTTGGCATTCTATATATCCTGGTATCCTTTGTGATCTTTTGGCAGAGCAGACTCTATGGAGATTTCATATTGCATGTGCTCTATTTAGTTCTCAATATCTATGGATGGTATAATTGGACGAAACCGAATGAGGATAAAACATTAAAAGTGTCATTGCAATCTGTGCAGTCTAGATTGATATGGATTGGAATTACAGCAGTTGGAGTCATATTGTTTGCACAGTTCTTGCTCGTACTGCCCTCTATATTTCCAAATCTGGACCCGCCGTCCTTGCCCTATTGGGATAGCACGACCACCATGTTAAGTGTAACAGCTATGTGGTTGACCGCCCGCAAGAAGTTAGAGAGCTGGATGTATTGGTTCGTTGTAGATATACTGGCTACTGGCATATACTTTTATAAAGGGCTCTACTTCTACTCACTACTGTACTTCATATATATTGCATTCGCAGTGATGGGATATCGAGCGTGGCTCAAGTCCTACCGATCATGAAGGTCATTATCACTGGGATAGAGTGCTCTGGTAAGTCTACGTTAGCAGTTGGCTTGGCTGCTCATTATGGGGTAACGCACCTACCAGAGTATGCCAGAGCTTATCTTATGGAGCATGGGCCCAATTATACAGAGCTTGATCTATTATCTATCGCACATGGGCAACTGAATCAAGAGAGAGAGGCCAGCTCTAATGGGGTGGATCCAATCATATGCGATACCAGTCTGCTTGTGATAAAGATCTGGTCAGAGATTCGATTTGGTCGTTGTCATCCGTGGATCATCGACAATATTGCCCAGCAGGATTGGGATCTCTTTCTACTCTGTGATCATCATATACCTTTAGAGGCTGATCCACTCAGAGACTACGATCTCGATAGAAATGATTTCCATGAACGATACCGTGCTAGTCTATTAGAACTCGATATTCCATATCACGAAGTCAGCGGAACAACACAAGAACGCATTAATGCTGCAACAAGGATTATAGCAACTTATAAATGATGCTATATTTGTAATGACTTTATGATGGGGTGCCTTATTCATCCAGATGATGAATGTGATTATAGGCTGAGATTATACCCAATAAACTTGATCCAGGTAATGCTGGCGTAAGGAAATTAAGGATACGTATGCTTATAAGCGTACGTGATCTCATACCATCATATTTTATCAAACTATAAAAATGAGTTATGAGAATCCTATCCCTTCTGTTCACACTTTTTGTCGGTTCTGTTTCTGCACAAGAGTTTGTCTCCAGTGTTGACAGCGTCGATATCGAGAACGTAATTATTTCGGTATCTCGAGTGGCTGACAATGCACCGGTTACCTACACGAATGTTGATCAAGCTCAGATAAATGAGATATACATAGGGCAAGACCCCGCTGTGCTAATCGAGCGGTTGGTGCCGTCTATTGTGTCTTACTCAGATGGTGGAACCGACATCGGTAATTACTCGCAGTTTAGGCTAAGAGGTATAGATCAGGATCGCCTGAATATCAGCCTGAATGGTGTACCGCTCAATGACATGGTTGACCATGGTACGTTCTTTTCCAACTTTTCTGACTTCGGCAATAGTGTTGAGAGTATCCAGGTGATCAGAGGCGTTGGTGCTAACAGTGTCGGTGCAGCTTCATACGGGGGCTCAGTTAATTTCGAATCTCCCAATCTCTTTAAGGATGAATCTAACTATGGCGTGCAGCTTACCGCTGGGAGTTTTGGAACCTTACGGGCAAGTGCAGAGGCGCAGTCTGGACTTATCGATGATAAGTTTGGCGTTTATGCCCGAATGACACGCACAGAGACAGGAGGATTCAAAGACAATTCTGGCTCAGACTCTTACTCGTTCTTTTTCTCAGGTGGAATCAAGGGTGATAATGATGTATTAAAGCTGACGGCATTTTCAGGACGCACCCAAAATGGTCAGTCGTATTTACACGTTCCTCTATCGATAATCAACGAGAATCCACGGACTAATTTCAATGACCTTAACGATGTGGATGATTTCGAGCAGAATATGGTACAACTCCAGTACGCCAAGTCTTTGCCGGGATTTCAGTACTCCGCCACAGCATATTTTCATGGAGCAGGTGGAGAGTTCCCGTTTAGTTTTGGTGGAGACCAGTTCATGTTTGGACTTGAAAATGATCAATATGGCCTCCAACTAAATGGAACGAAGCAATTGGGAGAAGGAGCCTTGTCATTTGGCGCTAATGGATATACCTTCAACAGAGTGAATTTCGATTTCATCACGCCGTTCGAGAGAGAGCCGTTCAATAGAGATTTTACAGATAAAAATGAAGTCAGCACCTATGCTAAGTATGACGGCAAGCTCAATAAATTCGGTTATTTCGCTAATGCAGAGCTGCGCTTTATAGATACAGATATAGACGGGGATGAATCAGTTATTGGAGCCGATAATGACTTTTTGATCGAAGAGGATTACGCATTTTTTAATTTCTCATTGGGACTGAGTCTTCAGTTGTCGCAGCGAGATCAATTTTATATCTCCTTTGGTGAAACCAGCAGAGAACCTACAAGATCAGATCTGTTCAATGGAGTGACGGAGTCTGAGCGTGTTCATGACTTAGAACTTGGGTATCGTTTACGAGGGAATAACCTTTCGTTTGAAGCCAATTTGTTTCATTTGAACTTCGACAATGAGATCAGCCAGATTGGTGCGTTGGTAGATATGTCATATATGGAGATTCGTCAGAATGTTCCTAATAGTATCCGTCAGGGAATTGAGATAGTTGGCTCGTATAGTATATCCGACCAGGTCAAGTTAGGACTGAACCTGACTTATATGGATAGCAATATTGATGAGTACGTAGACCCTGGAACAGGTGAGACCTTTACCGACGTGGAACACATCTTCGCTCCTCAGTTTCTGATCAATCCTACTGTGGATATTGCATTATCCAAGAGGATTAAATTAAACCTTAATGCTCGTCACGTGAGTCAATCGTTTACTGAGTTATCTAATAACGACAGCTTCGTTTTACCGAGCTTTACCGTTTTTAACAGTCAATTGAATACACAGATTACAGACAATTTATCACTAAGCTTCGTGCTTAACAATGTCTTTGATGTGCTCTATTTTACAGAGGGCTCTCCGATAGATGTTGACTTCGATGGCACTATCGACGACATAGGATTTCGTGTGCAGCCACCAAGAAACTTCTATGTTCTTGCGAAGTATCAGTTTTAGTGGTATTGACTAGTAGATAAGCTCTTTTCGTTCATCGAGGTCATATTGACCCAAGATGAGCCCGTCTCGACATTTCAAATTATGATGACGAGACGGGCACTTCTATTATTACTCTTCCTTCGTGAGCTCCTTCACATTATCCTCAGCCAGCCGATCCACTAATAGATAGTTTGGATCGATGCCTGCAGTATGCGGTTCCTCATCTACAACAATTGTAAAGCGCTGATTAGCCTGATTGATTTTGACTCTTTCAATAAGGATTGGCCTTCCGTATTTCTCACCTTCAGGAATTTCTTTACTGAATACGCCTATGTCGATATAGTCATCATGAGCAACCCGTGTTTCTTTTCCTTGCCCATCGGCTTCAAACTTCATCACTTCTACATCCAGTGTTACTTCGTACTGTCCATTGTCTAGTGTTCTATACGATGCATTGACCGTCTTATTACTATATAGCGTAATCGTCTCAATCATATCATGTAGCAGATATTGTAGGCTATCAGGAGTTTCCATTTTCAAGTAATCCATAAACTCCAGAGAGTTGGTATATGGAGCTTCTTGATAGGCCTTTGCCTCGGCAAATGATTGCAGGGCGCGATTGACCTTTTGCTCTCCGATATAGTCTTGCAAAGCATACATCACGATACTTCCTTTATTGTAATGGATATAAGGCTTGACCTCCGTGTAGAGCAGTGGCATCTCTTCCTTGTTCTCCTTGGAGCGTCCTTTGAGGTAGCTATCCATCTCATATCGCATGAATTGTTTCATTTTATCATCACCGTACATCTCCTTCATAATCATCAGCGCACTATACTGAGCGAATGATTCGGATAACATCGTTGCCCCTTGGACATTAGCACCCACAATCTGGTGTCCCCACCACTGATGTGCCATCTCATGTGCTACGATATAGGTGACCATATCTATCGCATTCTTTTCTTTGATATTTGCTATGAATCCCATAGACTCTGAGTACGGCATCGTTCCTGGAAATGCCTGAGCAAAATCAGCATATCGAGGAAACTCTATTATCCGAGCTTGTTTATGAGGATATGGTGTAAAGTTATCCGAGAAGTAAGTCAACGAGTTCTTGATTGCTTCGGTCATCTTCTCCACATTATATTCGTGCCCCTTGTGATAATAGACCTCTACATCCACTTCTTTATCATCTTTTGATGTCCAGGTTTCTCGGTAGACTTGGTATCTACCAGAGATAAAACTGAAGATGTTAAGTGATTCTTTTTCCAATATGTACTCATAGTAGTTTCTACCGTCTTCTTCCCAAGAATTAACCAAACTGCCTGGTGCAATGGCGATCTGATCGCCAGTTGTGCTAATGGTTGTTTTCAAGTTTACCCAGTCGGCGTCTTTACTGAGGTATGTGTTTTGGCAAGCAGAACTACATCCTACATGTAGTTTGGTCATTGATAGCTTCGGCTCTAACCCATATTCTAACCTGTCGTCTTCGTCATTGATTTCTTTTTTAGGGTGGTATCCGATAGTAGGCATGAACTTATAGTTCGTTAAGAATGTGCCGTTATCAATGATGTCGATACGACTAACTTCATTCTCTATACCTGTTGCAGTATATCGTGATATGATATGTATGGTTCGTTCCTCTTCAGGAGCTAGTGCCTGATCGAGCGTATAGATGTAATAGCCAAAATCACCATCCTGTAATTTGATTTCTGAATTTGGAATTTGAATGTCAACTGGCCTATTTACCTGTTGGGTAAAATGAATGTCATTGATAAACTCGGAGGTTTTATTCTGAATAATTACTACTGCTGTTGAGATATAGCTTCTTTCTTCAGGATAGATCTCTATATCATATTCCAATGCGGTGATTCTCGGTTGTGCGATATGTGCATATTGTTTATAGCCTATTTCATATCCGTACTTCTCATCAAGGATGGCTCTTTCGTCATCAGTGATGTGGGCTACTTCTGTTTGATAAACAAGGAAGCCTGTCGTTCCTATCCATACCATACCGAGTGCCAAGGTGACTATGGCTATATTGCCTTTGAACCTATATCTTGCATTTCGCATTCTCAATGACCATTTCGGCTCTAAGCCTTTTACCCAGAAGAGTACTCCTGCTATAGTCAATAGTCCTGCGAAAAACGTCCAATAGGTACTAAACCAAGCCAAGCCAGCGCTATGGGCGCTCCAGCCATTCATATCGGAGTAGACATAATCAGGAAGAGAGCCATACGATACAAGATTGCTTGAAATCTCTAATGCTTGTGGTCCAAACTTGAATGCCACAATGACTAATAAAAATGCGAAATAACCGATGTACTTATTATTGACAATCGTCTGAACGAACATAGCTAGTGCCACGAGTGCGACAAACTGTAGAAGATCGTAGATCATTAGTTCTTGGATATAGACGCCGAATTCGTAGTTCGTATATCCTTCTAAGGTCTGAACACCGATACCGCATACAATCCCTAAACCCAGCGTAAGAACAACTACGGCGACCAAAGCCATCAACTTAGATAAGTATGGAATCCAAACTGCAAAAGACGTAGAATCGATGAGCTCATTCATACGTGCATCTCGATCCTTCCATATTAATGCTCCAGCATAATACATGACCACTGCTATAAGGAATACATATAGTGACCCTCGTATCGCATCTATCATCAGATAAGTGACAGGATGATTGCCAGTCCCAAAACGCTCATCTACCATAAACAACATACCAGTCATGTTGATCACACCGAACAGGGTAATGATAATGAACGGGGTAGACTTCAATACTCCTTTTGTCTCCAGCCATAACTGATGGATAAACAAACCCCATTGTTGCTTCGATGAATCAGTAATTCTGACCTCTGGAAGAGCCACTTGTTTGTGAAAAATAGCGAATGGATTAGCAGCTGGACTATGATCCTCTGATATACTGTTTTTTGTCTTCTTCCTAGTAAATGAGAACTTTAGATACGTGATTAGCATCAAGACACAGGCAACTCCTATCCAGATAAGTCTATTGATCATCCACATTCCTGAGAATGCCATCATCTGACTGTTCTTATCTTCTATTGTTGAATACTTGGTAATGATCTCATAAGAACTAATACCCAAGGGATCACTGAGAACGGCTATCATTTCATTATCCAGATTTCCAGTAGTAGCACCCATCAGTATATACAGTACGATAACTGCTAATGCACCCACAAATGAATACATGCTTGATCTGTACAATGTGGAGAAGAGAAACGCAATTGCAGAAAGCAAGAACACGTTCGGAACCACTCCAGTCAAAAATGTGGATACGTAACTCATTAAGTCAAATGCCCCCGTACTATTAGAATCAACCATGCCAACGCTACCTGCTATCCCGATTCCTGCCAATACCCCAATGAATGGAAGCAGTGATAAAACATATGCTGCAAGAAACCGTCCGCTGAGATATCCAATCTTACTAATTGAAGTGCTGAACAATAGACCATCAAACTTGTGTTGATAGTCCTTGAGCATAGACATGTTCATAAAGGCCGTAGTGGTAAAAATCCCAATTAAAGTCATGATTAATGTCGTAGTCATGATGACATGTGGAGAGTTGATATTTATGGCATCATTACTCCCACCAATGTTCACGGAATCACTCACTGAGGCGGTAAAGACGAGTAGAAAATTAACCAACATAAATACATATACCATTGGTTTTTTTAAGGCACTGAATAGTTCGAATCTGAATATTTCTTTGAACATGTTTTTTTCTTTATAGGTTATTGATTTGAGCGGTAGAGATCTTTTAGATGAAGAGCCAGCCGTATTAAAGTTGGAGGCCAACATTGAGTAGTCCTCCACAGTCGCTTTGGCTTACTTCTTACGCACTCTTTAAAACAGGAGCCTGGCTGTCTAGCTCAATTCCATGGATGGCACATGCCTCTTCCTTTCCCATTATCTTAGTGAAGAAGACATCTTCAAGGCTTGGAGTCACCTGATTGAATTCATACCCAGGGTGTTCATTGGCATATGCATGAACAAGAGGATTTCCTCCGACGAGTTTCTTTGAAATTAGTTCTACCTCTTTACTTAAGAAATCCAATTCATCTCTTGATGCATTCATCTCCCAGATCTTTCCTTCGAGTTGATTGACCGCTTCATTCGGAGTGCCGCAGTAGAGCAACTTACCTTTGTTTATGATGGCCATATTATTACATAGCTCCTTGACATCTTCGACGATATGTGTTGACAAGATGACTACTACGTTTTGACCTATTTCTGCCAGAAGGTTATAAAACCGATTTCGTTCTCCTGGATCTAATCCTGCTGTGGGTTCGTCTACAATGATGAGCTTGGGTGATCCAATTAATGCTTGCGCAATACCGAATCGCTGACGCATCCCTCCTGAAAACGAGCTAACGGCTTTCTTTTTCTTATCAGATAGATTGACTCTTTCGAGGAGTGCATTGACGAGGTCTTTGCGTTCCCCTTTATTAGATACACCTTTAAGAATTGCCATGTGGTTCAGTAGATCATAAGCACTGACCTTAGGATATACGCCGAACTCCTGTGGTAGATAGCCTAGCGTTCTGCGTAGAGAAGACTTGTCATGGAGGACATCGATGTCTCCCAATTGGATAGACCCTTGATCTGGCTCTTGTAATGTTGCCAGTGTCCGCATGAGGGTAGATTTTCCTGCACCATTAGGCCCGAGTAATCCAAACATACCCATAGGGATATCGAGTGAGATATTGTCTAAGGCTTTTACACCATTACTGTATGTCTTAGATAGATTTCTGATGATCAACTGCATGATATTTTATTTTTATTGTTGACATAAATCTATGGGCTCATCTTGGCGAAAAAATCTTTTAGTGCTATCTGCTTGGGGAGTGATGATGAACATGGCAACAATCATGACGAACGACGTTCATCATTTTAGCAGCTTGTATTTAACTGAAAATGCAGACTTTTGAATCAATAAATAGCGGTACTTCGGGCCTTATTTGTTGAAACGAGAATGTTCATGCGACATGCTCAAAATGTCATCGGTATGATCGAATCACTGAGCTTTACAAATTTCCTTAGGCACCCCAGGTTCTGGAGACATGCTGGCCCCTGGATATTGGTAATGGGCTTCGTAGCTATCAGCCTCCTGGTAGAAAGTGGCGCCAGTGATAACCCAATGCAAATCGATGCTATGGCCTTTTTTGGGATTTTGGATATTATAGTAATGATATATGCTTCTTTTTATTTGTATAATACCTTATATAAAAAGAAAGGAAAGAAAAAACTGTTCTTCGTTCTGATTGCCATTCTTATTATTGGAATGTCTTGCATTGATGGATTGATTAACACGCGAGTCATCAGATTGGGGGCAGTCGAAGGGTTCTTTGCAAATATCCTCTTCTTTCCTCTAATAGTTTTTGTGGCTTTTGGATTGAAGTTAGGCTATCATGGAGCCAGACAGCTATTCGTCATAGAAAAACTCCAAGCTCAGCAGATGGAGTCTGAGTTGAAATTATTGAAATCACAGGTCAATCCTCATTTTTTATTCAATACGCTGAATAACATCTACTCCACTAATCTCGAAGATCACAATAAGGCCAATGAGATTATTCTTGAATTATCTGATTTGTTGCGATATCAATTAGAAAGCTATAAGACTAAATTTACGCCACTTGACAAAGAAATAAAAAGCATTGAAAATTATATTGACCTCGAAAGAATACGGGTTCTGGACTGTACAATCAATATAACCAAAGAAGGAAACTTCGAAGAGGTAGAAATCCTTCCTCTTCTTTTACTTCCATTTGTAGAGAATGCATTTAAGTATGGAACAGGCATAGAGCCAGGAGTAATAGACGTCCAAATGAGATTGAGTGAAAAGAAACAATTCCTCTTCATCATCAAAAACAAAATCGTTCAGAAGAAAGGGAAAGTGCACTCAGGTGGAATAGGTCTGGAAAACGTAAAGAAGAGATTAGCGCTGATGTATACTGATAAACATGAACTAGATATTATAGAAAAGGATGCCCATTTCACAGTAAATCTAACCATGCAGCTATGACCTTAAAATGCCTAATCGTAGACGATGAGCCCCTGGCACATAATGTGATTGAGAACTATATAGATAAGCATAGTGGTCTGACTTGTATTGGAAACTACTACAACGCTATCGATGCGCTCACCTACCTAAACACTAATACTGTAGATATTCTATTTCTAGACATCAACATGCCTGAGCTGAGTGGTATGGATATGTTGCGTACGATGGACAATCCACCTGCTGTCATACTGACCACGGCCTATTCTGAGTATGCAGTCGAGAGCTATGACATTGGTGTGGCCGATTATCTCATGAAACCGATCCGATTTGATCGTTTTCTTAAAGCAGTGAATAAGGTAATCAAATCAAAACAGTCGTCTGCTAAGCTTGAACCAGTTGAGAGCAATAAGCTCCACTCGATATTCATCAAGGTTGAGGGCGTGCAGCAAAAGGTCATCCTTAATGAATTGAACTATTTAGAATCTCGAGGAAACTTCGTCCAGCTTCATGTCGGGAACAAGAGATTTTTGACGGCTGATACCCTAACCAACTTTGATAAGAAATTGAGAGATTCTGGATTTCTAAGAATTCACAAGTCCTATATTATCAATGTTGAACAGGTGAAAACACTCCAAGGAAATATGGTTCAGGTAGGAGAAAAGGCATTACCTATTGGCAATAGCTATAAGCAAGTTGTCCTTGGGAAATTGGGTATGTAGAAAGTGCCAGTCTTAAGCATATTGATTACCTTTCAGACATCATTAACTATCTAAAACTATTACAGCTATGCCTACTAACTGGTATTTATTTTTTGCAACTGCATTGATTCCACTTATCATCGGATTCTTCTGGTATGGCAACATGGGATTCGGTAAGAAGTGGATGCGTATCAATGGGTTTACTGAAGAGAGTCTCGCAGAAGCTAACATGGGAGTCATAATGGGCTTGTCGTATGTCTTTGGCATATTCATCTCATTAGCCTTATCTGGCATTGTTATACATCAGACAAGCGTCTTTCAAGTGATGATGCCCGGTGTTGCAGACAGCGGTAGTGCGGCTCAAGCACAGTTCAATGATCTCATGGCCACCTATGGTAATAACTTTAGAGACTTTGGTCATGGAGCGCTCCATGGAGGATTCTTAGCATTAATGTTGGCTTTTCCGCTTATTGCTATTAACTCATTATTTGAGAGACGAGGATGGGCCTACATCGGAATTCATACGGGATATTGGTTTATTGTATTTCTGCTGATTGGTGGAGTTCTTTGCCAGTTTTTGCAATATGCCCCAGCTTCCTAATTAAATACATCAAATAAATTTATACAAAGGTCATCGATCAGATGACCTTTTTTTATGTGCATCGACCCATACTCATAGAAGGACTCTTCTCTAAGAGATCCGCATTCAATCTTTTATCAGTTGATATAACTTGGGCAGAGGAGTAGCGGTCCTTCAATTCAAGAAGATGACATACGGTTCTGTGCTCCGTCTTTTTAATGAAAGATAAAGTACGTACTAATTACTATTACGCAGATCGCTATTCCAACTGAGTAAACATATTTCCAAGGAGTCGTATCAACCTCTCCAACGGTAGCAAATTTGAATTCTTCTTTCAACGGTTTCCAAGCACCCAACGCCAACATGATAGTGACATTAAGAATGAATAATATCGCCATCACATGAAGAAAATGAGGATACGCACCTGCTTCAATTAGGCTAAGTTGTCCTTGATCTGTTATCCCATTGATAGAGGCTTGATCCATCGCATTACTCACCATGATAGGTTTGATAATAAATTGGCTAATAGAGTATAA
>CAZDHV010000098.1:0-11258 GCA_964505335.1 uncultured Saprospiraceae bacterium
TCTGTTTAGTGGGATGTCCGTCTTCATCTACAAAGTCTAATGTCAACACGGAGTGTCCTTTTCCTGGGAGTGTATGAAAGATGATTCGTTCTTTTTCATCACGATTAAAAGTATCCGCCAACAATTTGATCTTCTTGGGAGAGCATAATTTATCACCTTCAAAACTGCCACAGTGCATCGGACCGACGATGTCAATGTTTTTCTTAATTAACTCAATCTCAGGACCACTCATGTGTATTGACTTTTGACTGAATATGCCTAGTGATGGTTGACTGGCATAGCCGGCTAACACATCTTGGTTAGCCATGAGTGATATGGCAAAATTGCCTGTCAGGCACATACCAATTACAGCTACCCCTGGCACATTATATTTTTGCTTCATGAATGAGCTAAGTCCCGATAAATAGTCAACTACAGGGCTGGATTCATTCTTAGCAAATACTCTGAATTCCTTCCTCATACAGAGCACCTTTACGAAATTGCCTCCTGTGGCCACCTTGCCCAATGGACCAAAAAGATGCGGCAGGATTACTCTGTATCCACGCTCAACAAATCTATCTGCCAATGACAGCGTTTCCTGTCCAATACCTGGGAGCTCCTGAATAAGAATTAGCACCTTATCTCCTTCTCCTAATGAATAGATGTCGTGAGTAGCCGTATGACCATTGCGCATCTCATATGAGAATACTTCCTTTTGATAGGATTCTATCTGTGTGATTTGTTTCATTTATGAATATTTGTTCATTGATCCATGAGGAGAATCCAGTAGTCTACGATGATAATTGATCTGACCAAGATGATAGGTCAAATGGCCATGTAGGTGCATCAGGGTATAAATCATCCCTGTTGGCTTATCCCAGATAACTTCTGGGAAGTCTTCGGCTAATTGATCTGCCGATATGATGTCCAATGATTGAGTTACGGCCTCTATAGTTTCATCAATTTCTCGATATATGTTCTCACGTGGTATAAGTTTGGCACTAAACTCATTAGGACGATCTCTTTCATAATAGACTCCTCCCAATGTTTTACCGATATAGGTTCTAAGATTTCCTATGAGATGTAAACATAGATTGCCGCCAGAATTACTGATGCCCTCTTTGACAGACCATAGTGCATCATCATCACGATAGAGCGCGATTTCATCTTTAAGCTTAATGAGGTCTCTGGTAAATAGGGCATTTAGATCTTTGGTAAGTTGTGTCATATCACAATATACCACCTATAAGAGGAGATTACTTCACCAGCTCTGCATTGATCAGCTGATAGTTGAATCCGTTCGGATTGACCTCTTTTAGTACGAGTGTTCCTTTGAATTTAAGAAGAGAGTTGTTGTACTTAGTTACCGGTATTGTTCCAGGTGTAACTAACAAATCCATTACTGTTTCGGGTCCTGCCTGCCCACAGAAAAAACATGAGGCGTAGTTAGTGCGAGATAGGGCGAACTGTATCCCTAATGCATCAAGAGGGATAACGTAGCCAGATATGTATATCTCGGTGTCTTTATGCTTAAGGACATCTGGGCCAAAGTCTGCAGTTAAGAGAGATATTGAAGAAGTAGAGTCGTACGCTTCAGTCCACTCCACATCAGCAAGCTCTTCCCAAGAGACGTTGTCTTGAGAAAATGAGATCTGCATCCATCCTATTAACAATATTAAACTCGTTAATCGCATACATCAAAATAACATACAATTGTATTTAGAGGGTTCACTTAAGTCATAACTTTCTAAGTTTGTGCTCGACTATATTAATAGCTTTCGAGTCCTACATGATATATACTGAGCCAGACCAGATCATTAATGAGATACGTTCAGGATCTCCTAAGCCTGTTTACATACTACACGGAGAAGAACCGTATTATATTGATCAGATTGTAAGTGAGGTGGAGAGTGCCGTATTGACTGATGCCGAGAAAGCCTTTAACCAGGTTGTCGTTTATGGTAGAGACATTGATATAAAAACCTTGCAAGATGAAGCTCGTCAGTTTCCGATGATGAGTCAACGTAGGGTGGTGATTATAAAAGAAGCCCAGGCATTTAAGGATATAAAAGTGTTGGATGGTTATATAGAGCATCCCGTACAGCATACCGTTTTAGTCATTGCTCACCCAAATAAAAAGCTAGACGGCCGGTGGTCATGGGTTTCCAAAGCAAAGAAGAGTCCCCATATAGTATTTTTTCATTCTGAGCCGGTAAGGCCACATAGACTCGGAGCATGGCTGACCAACTATTTAAGATCAAAATCTCGTAAGATCGATGCGCGGGCTAATCAATTACTCTGTGAGTATTTGGGATCCGACTTGAAAAAGCTGGTGAACGAGATTGAGAAGATCGAGCTGAATGTCGGTTCAGATAAAGTTATTGATGCTGACGATGTAGAGCGATATGTCGGTATCAGCAAAGAATATAATGTGTTTGAGTTGCTCAAACAACTTAGCTATGTCAATAAATCAAAAGCTTTTCAAATCACGGATAACCTTGCTCGAAACATCAAAAAGAATCCGATTCAAATGATTATACCAAGTCTGTTCAATCATTTTCAGCGACTGTTGATTTTGACGCAGGCCAAGACCAATAACGAAAAGCAGTTGGCCTCAATCATGAAAGTGCCGCCGTTTGCGGTGAAAGAATTCATAGCTGCAAAATCAAAGTATCCACCTGACAAGATCAGGCATATCCTTAGCGCTATCTCAGAAGCAGACTTGAAAAGCAAAGGAGTAGGGAGTCGTAGAAACGATCCCGCTGAGCTATTGCGAGAGTTGATACAAGAGATCTTATATCACGCAGTATAGTTGGGCATGAATCGCTGGTAGATCATGTAACCCAGTAAAGCACCCGGCAAGTAAGTGAACATATCGACTACCATGAACCACACTGGGTGGGGTATTGTCACTAAGCTAATGATTCCCATAATCAACATGAAAGCTCCGATGAACATCGATATTTTAAACTGATGGGATAATGCCACCTTAGATCCAATAGCCGCTCCGGCAAGTGCGCCAAAAAAGTGTGATAAGAGGACTAAAATGAAGGCTAATGGAGGGAGAGTGGCAACATGAGCTTTCATAGCATCCATGTCTTTTGGATCGATATCTTGAGGGATTGGAAATAGACTATTGCTAATACTCTGAATGAAAAACATGACCATTCCAGCTGCCGTAATACCTATGATAAGACCGATTACATTCCTTGCCATAATAATAGATGCTGTTGTTTAATATCCCATTGCGGTATCATCACCTCTTCGGTCAGCGGCCACTTCAAGCTGTCTATCCTCACGGACTAATATCGTTTCTATCTTTCCGATCAGGCCATTACCACCAGTAACTTCATCTCGAGATTTTAAGACATGTCCCATCTCAGTTAAGCCACCTATGAGATCTTGATCAAAACAGTCGGGCTCGTAGAATGTCATATCAGGTAACCACTGATGATGGAATCTACACGCCTGTGTAGCCTCACTGGCGTCCATGTCAAAATCAAGGATATTCACAATCGTCTGAAAGACGGAGGTGATAATCGTAGATCCTCCTGGAGTGCCGACTACAATCTTAAGTTGACCTTGTGGGTCAACCACAATTGTTGGCGTCATAGAGCTCAACATTCTCTTTCCAGGTTGTATGCTATTCGCTTCATTACCTACGAGCCCGAAAAAGTTAGGTACCCCAGGTTTAGCGCTAAAGTCGTCCATCTCATTATTGAGGAAGAAGCCTGCTCCGCCAACAACTACTTTCGATCCATAGGCCGTATTGATAGTTGTCGTTAATGATACTGCGTTACCTTCAGCATCAACAATTGAAAAGTGTGTTGTTTGCTCGCTCTCTTCAGGGGCTGGCGTGCCAGCTTCTATCTCATCACTTTTTGAGGCCTTGCCAGGATCAAATGACTCCATTCTGTTATTATTATATGCATCAGCCATTAGACCTGATATAGGAACATCGTAATAATCACTATCTCCGAGATGGGTGGCACGATCAGCATAGACACGTCGTTCTGCTTCCACCATGAGATGTATAGCCTCTTTGCTTTGAAATCCATATGACCCGATGTCATAGGGTTCTATGCTACTAAGTAATTGCTGTAATGCTATACCGCCGCTAGAGGGTGGAGGCATTGAGATAATCTCATGGCCTTTATATTGACCTATAGCGGGGTTACGCCACCGTGCCTTATAATTAGCTAAATCTTGAAGGGTAATGATTCCTTCTCCTCGATTCATTTCTGCAACAATACTATCCGCAACCCATCCTCGATAGAATCCATCAAAGCCATGATCTCTGATGGCCTCCATGACTTTAGCCAGTTCAGGTTGTTTTAGTAATTCGCCTTTGGCCCATGGTGTTTCCTTGGTAAATCTTGTAGATGTGGTATTTGCTTTTAAGAAGTCGTCCTTTCGACTATTGAGGTTACGAGCTTCTCGGGTAGTTAATTCCACACCTGCTGCGGCTAATTTTACTGATGGCTCTATAAGCATCTGCCAATCTTTCAGCTTGCTGTATTTGTCAAAAGCAGCCACCATACCTGCCACACTTCCAGGCACACCTGCCGCAAGATGGCCAAATGTGCTAAGACCACTGATGACATTTCCTTCTTCATCAAGATACATATCTGCATGAGCTGCAGCTGGTGCCATTTCTCTAAAGTCTAGGGTAGCGCTTGTACCATCAGCGTTTCTAATCACCATAAATCCTCCACCTCCAATATTACCTGCTACTGGATAGCAAACGGCAAGGGCAAATTGTGTGGCTATAGCCGCATCAACAGCATTCCCTCCTGCCTTAAGGATGTCAAGACCAATCTGAGAAGCCGCTGGATGAGCACTGGCAATACCAGCATTAGCTGCGATCGCTTTCTTTTGAATTTGATCTTCAATGGACACAGTAGTATGTTCTTTACATCCTATGATCGTAATGCAAAGGAATAGAGTAAGCAGTGCTATTCTCATAATTGTGGTTTGGAAGTCGAATTTAAACTTTTGGGGGTATAACATTCCTGAAATGCCCGTTCATCTGAATTTTTTTACGGACTTCTTCCATTTCTTTGATTTTAGGAATCATCACGTTCAGATGATCTATCATATAGAGTTGTCGCTCTTCTTCGCCAGGAATTTGTAAAAATTCATATTCTTGATCTGGATTAAACCCCACTTTCTCAGCAATTTGAAATGTGGTAAATGCGCCAGATAGAATTTTAGGAATTTTAGTGATGTTCATATACTCGTACAAGTTTAAAAGCTCGGCTTTAAGCTCTTTATAGAGATGATCTATTCCATCGTTATCCCAATATTTCCGTGTGACATATCCTCCTGGATATAGTTTTTTTTGGTGTTTTTTTAGATATCTATTGACCTCTATAGGGCCAATACCCTTTGTGATTATATCCATTCTTCCATCAGGATAGGTCATCGCTATCTTCACTAACTTGACCTCTGTACCAAACTTCAGTGGGGTATCTTCTCTGTATCGAGGTATGCCGAAAGTGAGCTGATGTTCATGGCATTCATGTATCAGCTGTCTGTATCTCGATTCGAAGATGTGTAGATTGAGATTCTGCCCCGGAAAAACCACCAGTTCGAGAGGGAATAGTGGCATTAATACAGCTCCTTCCATTAGTTAGTTTACTTTTAATTTATTTTTTATTGATTACCGTTACACCAATTTAAAAGTTTCTAATGCCAATCAATATTCCAGAATCCAATAAACAAAGAATAGTTATTGTAGGTGCTGGTTTTGGAGGACTTACGCTAGCAAGGAAACTATGCAATTCGGACTATCAGGTTGTCCTGATAGATAAGAACAATTTTCATCAGTTTCAGCCGCTCTACTACCAGGTTGCCATGTCTGGTCTCGAGCCGTCCTCGATTTCATTTCCACTCAGGAAGGCATTTCAAAGAAAGAAAAATGTTACAATTCGAGTTACGGAGGTCACCGAGATAGATCATGCCTCCAAGCGTGTACTGACTCCAATGGGTCATGTGAATTACGATATCTTGGTCTTAGCCTATGGTACCATTTCTAACTTTTTCGGTAATGAAAATTTCAGGAATAATACATATCCGTTGAAATCAGTGGCTCAGGCGCTGTATGTCCGTAATGAAATCTTATCGGATTTAGAAGATGCACTTATTACGAGAGACTATGATGATAGGCAGGTTAAGCTTGATATTGTAGTCGTGGGTGGCGGACCGACTGGTGTGGAGATGGCAGGGGCGCTAGCGGAGATGAAAAACTACATACTGCCTAAGGATTATCCAGAATTGGATGCATCTGAGGTAGACATTTATCTCATCCAAGGTGGACAGAAGTTACTCCCTGGTATGAGTGAATATGCTGGAGATAAAGCCAAAATTGAACTGGAAAAATTAGGCGTGCAAGTCGAGCTGGGATGTAGGGTGAAAGATGTTGATCAAACTCACGTATATCTTAATGATGGTCGAAAGATTCTAACCAAGAAAGTTATCTGGGCTGCAGGTGTAACCTGCCCAATAATTAATGGTATTCCTGAAGAATCATATGGCCGCAGCAAAAGATTAATCGTTAACAACCAGCTCGAGGTTAAAGGTATGATGGATGTCTATGCAGTCGGAGACATAGCCTACATGACTACTGATGAATTTGAATATGGACACCCTCAGGTAGCTCAAGTGGCGATCCAGCAGGCGAAACATCTATATAAGCAGCTAAAAAGAAATACGAGTGATGGATTTGAATATAAGGACCTCGGCTCGATGGCTACCATCGGCCGAAATAAGGCCGTTGTAGAATTACCCAAATTCAAATTTTCAGGATTTTTTGCCTGGATAGTGTGGTTGCTCGTACATATACGAGCGCTCATAGGAACTAGGAATAGGGTGGTGGTGATGCTTAACTGGTTCTGGAGTTATATTACCTATGATCAATCGTTGAGGTTGATCATCCGACCGTACCAACCAAGAAAAAAATAGGCCATCCAGCTTCCTGAATGACCTCTGTTAGAATTAATTCTTTGTACGATTAGAATGCTAAGTTCACATCTAGCGTGAAATCATCATAAATCGTTTTGTCACCTAAATTGTCGAAGAATTTTCCTGATCCGTATTTAACATCGTAATCAGTTCTGTCAATCACTATTTGCGCAGTGGCTCCACTCTTAGTTACAGCAGTATCAAACGTTACGGGCTTAGAAATTCCTTTAATGGTTAGATTACCTGTTACCGTATAACCAGCGTCAGATTTCTTTACCTCGGTAATATTTAATTCGGCAGTAGGAAAGTTCGCTACACCAAAGAAGTCATCTGATTTCAGATGTCCTAACAATTTTCCAGCAGGTGTAGCTGGCAAATCCGTACATGTGATTGACGTCATATCGATTACGATATTACCTCCAGTAAGCTTTCCATGGTCAAACTCTAAAGATCCTTCAGTGATCGAAATTAGTCCAGTATGTTTGCCTGTAACTTTCTTTCCTTGCCAGGTTACTGAGCTATTTTCAGTGTTGATAGTTTTTACTTCTTTGTGATCATCTGTAGCCCAAACAGTTACGCTCAAGAGGATTGCAGCAAAGATTAAAACGAAATTTTTCATGTTGTTCAAATTATAGATTATATATATTTCGTTGTTTGAACATAGATATTGCTGGGAAGGTTCTCAAAGCATGCCCGATTTTTAAATATTATCATTGAGAGAGCACGATAGGGAGCCGAGCCTGAGGCGTTTCTGTAGCTTGGATAATAGGCTCGAGGCGTTCGTAAATTTGATGTAATAACTTATGCTCATTTTCGGGCTTCAACTTGGTTTTTATCGAAGCTTCACTCATCACGGCTGTCCAAAGTTCTTCATATACAGATTGTTCGATTACAGGATATTGTAGGGTTTTGTAATCATCTATTTCAGCCAGATCGGCAGCGATTAATATCGCTTCTTCAAGGGAACCTATTGAATCGACTAAACCAACCTGCAGCGCATCTTCACCGCTCCATACTCGACCTTGAGCTACTTCATCTACTTGAGTAATATCTATGGATCGTCCAGCGGCTACACGGTTTAAGAATTTCTGGTAGGTACGTTCCGTATTTCGCTGCAGCTTAAGGTTGTCCGCCTCGCTCTTTGGAGTAAACGAAGAGTAAATGAAGTTATGGTTACCCGTGCTAATCGTATCATAGTTTACTCCTAAGTGCTCTTTAAATAAGCCACTGAAGTTAGGCATCATGGCGAATACACCAATGGAGCCAGTCAAGGTAGTTGGTTCTGAAACGATAAAATCTGCACCACATGCAATGTAGTAGCCTCCCGAAGCTGCATAATCTCCAAAAGAAGCTACAACCACTTTACCTTCATCCTTTATTTTCTCGATTTTGTCCCAGAGTACGTCGGAAGCAAATGCGCTACCTCCAGGAGAATTAACTCTAAGCACGACTGCCTTTATTTTATCATTTTTCCTGATTCTATCGAGATCCTTCTCATAGCGTTCCACTGAGATAGACCCCTTGGCGTCCCCAAACTGATCAATGCCTCCCTCGGCATATACCACAGCAATTCGATCTTTACCACTAGAACTGCTGTTTGGACTATTGGCGAAATATTCTTCCATTGTAACTAAGTTCAAGTCCTCAGTTTCGGTCATCTCTTTCAGTCGATCTTCTAATTGATCTTCGTAGACAACTTGATCGATCAGTCCGAGTGACAAGCAACTTTCGGGGTTGTCGGTTTCAAAGTTTCTTAGGGCGCCCAAGACAGTTTCTTGATCAAGTGATCTATTGTCTGCAATTTCTGAACTCATATGATTTATGAAATCATTGAGAAACTCCCTGGTTTGATAGCGATTCTCTGGAGAAATCTCCTTGCGATAGTAAGGCTCAATGGCACTCTTGTATTTGCCTGCATAGTATACATCAAAGCTTATTTTACTCTTTTCAGCTAAGCCTTGATAGTAGGGTATTTCTACACCCATTCCACGCATATCGATGAAGCCATTAGGATTCAAAAAAACACTGTCTGCTGCAGATGCAATTAAGTAACCACTTTGTGTGAAATAGTCCCCATAAGCGTAGCAGAACTTACCCGATTCTTTAAAGGATTTTATTGCCCTGTTAATTTCAATTGCTTTTGTCGGCAATAGTGCAGTGTTTTCAGTCTCAATAAGGAACCCCGCAATGTTTTTATCCGTTGACGCCTCAGAGATGAGACGTTTTAGGTCATTTAGTCCAATTGCCGTCGTTTGATCGAAAGAAAATGGGCTATTTGGCACGTTATTGGTCAGTTCTGGGGTAGAAGAATTCAGTTTTAAATGCAGGATGGATTGCTTTGAAATGCTTGTGTCGGGTGCGTTTAATAGGGTAAACCCTAGGGAAAACACCAGTAGAATCATAAAAAAAGCAAAAAAAGCTAAAATAGTACCTAGACAGGATGAGGTGACGAGCTTCAAAAAGTGTCCCATGTATAGAGAATTGTATTTTTAATGTTAATCGCAAGTATAATCATTAAACACATCGGTCGTCCTTCGTTCATGTGATTTACTGATTATTCTTATTACAGTGAGAGGTATAAAAAGAGCATATTATTCCAAATTAGGTGTGAGTCATCACATCCTGATCCTGATGACATTTATATGTCTCAGCCTCGCCTATGTACCTGTTTACTCCCAGATAGATATCACTCCCAGCAATCAGACCGATCGACAAGGGGAGATCCTAATAAAAAATACGTTTAGAAATAATTCATTTCGTTCTTCGGATGTCCAGCTTATTGGAAGTAGAGCTTCTGTTGGAGTTTTTGAAAATGGCATCGGAGATGTTGGTATCAACAGAGGTATTGTTTTTTCTACAGGACAAGTTACCTCGTTGGCACAAGCGAATGACGGGTCAGATGCTCAAGCTTCTAGCCTCACTCCTGATGATTTCTTGGGAGAAGATGCGGATTTGCAACGACTGACTAACTCGTCGATCGAAGAGGTGTCAGGATTACAGATGACGGTCACACCACGAGAAGACCGAATAGAATTTAGATATGTATTTGGTTCTGAAGAGTATCCTGATTTTAACTGTGCCGCTAACAATGATGTTTTAGGTATTTTTATTACTGGACCGAATCCCAATGGCCCAGATTATGATGCTCACAACATTGCTTTGGTTCCAGATCCAGCTGATCCTTCGGGGCAGACGTTTACTAATTTTCCTGTTTGGACCAATAGTGTCAATAGTGGAGTAGTAGGATCGAGAAGAACAAATGCATCTCAGATATGTGATGGCCCTAATGAATCTTTGGGCTTTTCTCAATACTATAATGATAATACAGGAGGTCAAAATATAAAGCTCAATGGATACTTGGATGTGTTTAGAGCCATTGCCGATGTTGTTCCATGTGCTGAGTATACGGTTAAAATAATCATCGGCAACGCTGGTGATTTTGCATTTGATAGTGCTGTATTTCTTGAGGCAACACCAGGCTATACAATAACATCTAATTTAGGTGTCGACCATGAACTTGATGAGGGTTGTGCTTCAGGAACACTAGATATAGAACTTGATTTTCCTGTGGGACAACAGACAGAAGTTCCTATAGGAATACTTGCCTCAAGTTCAGCTGATGCATCAGACTATTCGTTAGCTGCTAACTCATTCATCGTTCCTGCTGGTCAAACCACAGCATCTATCGATATTGCTGTGGTCGATGACGGCAATGCAGAAGGTGATGAATTTTTGCAAATAGTCGATGCTAACATCCTGTGTGCAGCTGATACGCTGATCATACCGATAGTTGATAATTTCTTCTCATCTGCCTTTATTGAATTTACAGATGAGAGTATCTGTGTGCCTACGACTCTTACAGACTTAGGGCTACCAGATAAGGTCGATAGAAACTCGAGATATGTAACACCTTTAGATCCTACACCATTCGGAACGATTACAGGTACTGCGTCATTAAGGTATAGCTTTGATGTAGATCAGTCTGGGAGATTTCCTATTTCACAATTGATAGAGGATGTTTGTATAGAAGGTCTTATTCATGAGGATTTAAGTGAGTTGTCAATCTTACTACGTGCTCCTGAGGGAGAATATTATAGACTAGTTGACATCGGTGATCTAAATGGAGCTGCTGCTGTACCTACTGATATATGCTTAGATGATCTTCCTAATAGAGACGAGTTGTTAGACGAGACTTTAGTAGAGTTTAACGGTACATGGGAGCTTGTCATAACTGATGAAGAGATCAATAATGAAAGAGGCTCCGTAGATAGAGCTCAATTACGCATATACAACCCAGATTTCTTAGATTATACGAT
>CAZDHV010000099.1:0-5814 GCA_964505335.1 uncultured Saprospiraceae bacterium
TATTCATCACTAATGGATACTACGCCGACTATATGACGCTCTGCTGTAAGATGGACGAGGGTATATCACTACTCATCGTCGATATGGACAGCCCTGGCATTACTAAAAACAAGCTCGAAAAAATCGGATGGCATTCGTCAGATACTGCCGAAGTATTCTTCGAAGATGTAGTCGTACCTAAAGAAAATCTCATCGGCGAGGCTGGCAAGGGCTTCTACTATTTATCCGAATCGCTCCAGATGGAACGCTTGGTACTTGCCATGAATTCTGTCGGACTTATGGACGGAGTCTGGGAGCTTACTGTCGCATATATGAATGAGCGAAAAGCCTTCGGGAAGTCAATATCTCAGCTCCAAGCACTGCGTCATCGCATGACAGATATTAAGTCAGAATTAGAAGCTATTCGCCAATTAATATACCATACTGCCTGGCTATTAAGTCAAGGCGAAATAGTCGTAGAGGCATGCTCTATGTGTAAATTACTCTCCGCTAATCTACATACCAGATTCGTGGATGAGTGTCTCCAAATGTTTGGAGGTTATGGCTTCATGGAGGAGTATCCTATAGCTCAAGTATATAGAGACGCCAGATGCGCTCCTATAATCGGTGGCACATCAGAAATAATGCGTGAAATCATTGCAAAAACAGCAATTGATGGACGCAATTATAAAAAAGCATACTAAAGCGACATGCAAGCAACAGTAAACGACCAGTATGAATTTGATCTAAGTGTTGATCGTGATTATGATCTCACTAACAATCATGATGGGTCATATAGTATGATCTATAAGGATCGCTCATATATCATAATCCCACAGCATATCGATGCAGATCATAAGTTTCTAACCATGTCGGTAGATGGTCACGTGATGAAAGCTAAGATCGCAGATCAGTATGACTTACTTGTCAAAGAGTTAGGTTTCGCTCTGACGAAGCCCAATGTATTTAAGAATGTTAAGGCGCCAATGCCTGGATTAGTATTAGAGATAATGGTGAGCGCTGGCGATGAAGTAAAAGAAGGGGATGCCCTCATCATCCTAGAGGCGATGAAAATGGAAAATGTCATCAAAGCTCCAGGCGAAGGCGTGGTTAAGAGTATCGTCGTGAATACCAAAGATGCGATAGAGAAGAATGCTGTTTTAATCGAGATGGAGTAGATGGTAGACTTTAGCACTTTTGCCAAGGTCTCTAAAGATCAATGGCTTGAAAAAATAAAGCTCGACCTAAAGGGTAAGGCTATCGATACCCTAAACTGGGATATCACTGATAGCTTAATCATCAGCCCGTTCAAAGATTCGTCAGACTTGCCAAACGGCAGTGAAGCCCGGAGCATTAAGAAAGATAATGCGTGGGCTGCGATGGAGCCAATATGGGTATCGGATGACCTAAGCGCTGCTAATGGTCAATTATTACTAGCACTGCAAGGCGGTAGTAATGGCATCAGGATTCATACTTCCAAAATCTTGAATGTTCAGAGTCTGAACAAGCTTTTCAATGAAGTATACCTTGAGATGATCACAGTAGACTGGGTGCTTCCTATGAGCCTTTCTATATCTGATCAAATGGCACACCTGTCCGAATATCTCGATAGCCAAGGGAAATCTTCAAGGGAGATAAAACTTTCCTTTGATGGCAATCTTAAGAGCCTCCAAAGCACAGATATCGGACGCTACCCTACCGTAAAGTTCATCACGATTGATGGATTAGTCTACTACAATGGTATCGAAGAGATCGAAAGAGAACTCGGAAGTATCATCTATGAGCTCTGTCAATCCATAGAGCAAGTAGGAGCTAGTGATTTGGCAGGACTATTTAACAGTATCCAGATTAAGCTCGCTATTGATGATTGTTATCTGCTGAACATTGCCGCTGCCAGAGCCATTAAGCATCTGGTCCGCTTGCTGTTCGAAGGATATGGATACACACCAGAACAGGACGTGCACCTATCGTGTATCACGCCGAAGTCGATACTGACAGATGACATCAACTATAATAGGATTAAACAAAGTACAGCTGCCCTATCGGCAGTGGCCTCCAGTGCCGATACCATTCAGATCTATCACAGCGAAGGTGAAGACGGAGAGTCATCCAAGTTCTCTCGCAAAATAGCTCGCAATACTTTTCACCTGCTCTCTATGGAGTCCTATATGGACCGAGTAGTTGATCCTGCGGCGGGAAGCTATTATATAGAATCATTGACTGATATCATAGGAGAGAAAGCATGGACATACTTTCAGCAGATGTGTACTAAATATAACCAAGCATGAAGAAAATCTTAGTGGCAAACCGAGGAGAGATCGCCTTAAGGGTGATGCAGACTGCCAAGAAAATGGGTATAAAAACTGTTGCTGTATATTCCGATGCAGATCGGACGGCACCGCATGTACAATATGCTGATGAAGCGGTCCATCTGGGTCCACCTCCAAGTGCAGAGTCGTATCTCGTAATGGATAATATCATCGCTCATGCAAAGCGACTGAATGTCGACGGCATACACCCAGGATATGGATTCTTAAGTGAAAACTCCAAATTCGCCCAGGCAGTAACCAAAGCTGGCATCACCTTCATCGGTCCTAACCCTAAGGCCATAGAAGTGATGGGTAGCAAGCTGGCCGCCAAAGATACGGTCAAGGCGTATGATATCCCAATGGTTCCAGGTATTGATAAGGCCATTACCGATGTGGCATTAGCAATAGAAATAGCAGGCGAAATAGGCTATCCGATACTGATCAAAGCCTCCGCTGGTGGTGGTGGTAAAGGAATGAGAATAGTAGAGCACGAAGATATGCTCCAAGAGCAAATGGAGCGAGCAATCAGCGAAGCGACATCAGCATTTGGAGACGGCTCGGTTTTTATCGAGAAGTATGTGAGTTCACCAAGACATATAGAAATACAGATACTGGCTGATACTCATGGCAATACGGTACACCTCTTTGAGAGAGAGTGTAGCATCCAACGAAGACATCAGAAAGTAGTTGAGGAAGCTCCCTCAGCAGTACTCACCCCAGAATTACGGGCAGAGATGGGTGCCGCAGCTGTACGAGTGGCGCAATCATGTGATTATGTAGGTGCAGGAACAGTAGAGTTCCTACTGGACGAAAAGCACAACTTCTACTTCCTCGAGATGAACACTCGTCTGCAGGTAGAGCATCCTGTAACGGAGATGATCACGGGCATCGATCTTGTCGAGCAACAGATCAGAGTGGCCCGAGGAGAAGTGCTATCAATCACTCAGGAAGATCTAACGATCACAGGACATGCCCTTGAGCTTAGGGTATATGCCGAAGACCCTCTGAATAACTTCTTGCCAAGTGTCGGTACATTAACGACCTATGAAATACCATCTGGACCAGGAGTCAGAGTAGATGATGGATATGTCCAAGGTATGGAGATCCCTATCTATTACGACCCCATGCTCGCCAAGTTGATTACGTATGGCAAGACTCGTGCAGAAGCATTAGCGTTGATGAAAAAAGCTATTCTTGAATATAAAATAGAGGGCATCTCGACTACCCTACCCTTCGGTAGCTATGTATGTAATCATGAAGCCTTTATCTCCGGAGACTTTGACACACACTTTGTCAAGAACTACTACTCGGCAGATCAGATCAAAGATCAAGAAAAAGAGCTGGCTGAAGTAGCGGCAATCTTCGCCAAAGAGTATCGCAGCATACAAGAACAAAAATTAGTCGTTCCACAAGTAAATAAATCCCCATGGACCAACAGATAAATAAAGTAGCAGTAATAGGAGCAGGAACAATGGGCAATGGTATTGCTCACGTGTTTGCTATGAAGGACTATCAAGTCACCTTGATAGATATCTCGGCAGAAGCTTTGGACCGCGCCATACAGACGATTACCAAGAATCTGGACCGCATGGTTCGGAAGGAAAAAATCAATGAGGATCAGAAGAACAGGACACTCTCTAATATTAAGACTCAAACTGAGTTGAAGTCTGGAGTCGCCGATGCTGATCTCGTTATCGAAGCAGCCACGGAGAACGAGGCTATTAAGCTTAAGATCTTTCAAGAAATTGATCAAAATGCTCCTGAGCATGCGATTTTAGCTTCTAACACCTCTTCTATATCTCTGACCAAGATCGCTGCAGCCACTCAGCGACCATCGCAGGTGATCGGTATGCACTTTATGAATCCCGTGCCTATCATGAAGCTGGTCGAAGTGATCAAAGGGTACTCGACATCTCAAGAGGTCTGTGATCAAATCATGGCCGTATCTGAGAGTCTTGGCAAGATACCACTGGAAGTAAAGGACTTCCCTGGCTTCATTGCTAATCGAATCCTCTTACCGATGATTAATGAGGCAATTATTTCTCTCCATGAGGGTGTCGCCGGAGTAAGAGAAATAGATGGGATCATGAAGCTGGGTATGGCACATCCGATGGGGCCGTTGCAGCTCGCAGATTACATCGGATTAGATGTGTGCTTGGCGATATTGAAGGTGTTACAAGATGGCTTAGGCAACCCTAAGTATGCACCATGTCCGTTATTAGTAAATATGGTTACAGCCGGCAAGCTCGGTGTGAAGAGTGGTGAAGGATTCTACAGTTATGGGCATGGCACTAAAGAACTTATAGTAGCAGATAGCTTCAAGTAATGGCAGTAGATTTTAGCAAAATACCATATCGACCTATCGGCAAGCGAGCATCGCAAGTCGATTCTAAAACATATGATACGGCAGAAGGAATTGCGGTAAAATCGCATTATACGGCTGCAGATATCAGAGACTTAGGTCATATAGGTTTTGCTGCGGGCTTAGCACCCAATCTGAGAGGTCCCTATAGTAGCATGTATGCCGTGCGCCCATGGACGATTAGGCAGTATGCAGGATTTAGCACGGCAGAGGAGAGTAATGCTTTCTATAGAAAAAACTTAGCGCAGGGACAGAAGGGATTGTCTGTAGCCTTTGACTTGGCAACACATCGAGGCTATGATTCTGATCACCCTCGGGTGGTGGGAGACGTTGGCAAGGCTGGTGTGGCGATCGATAGTGTGGAGGATATGAAGATCTTGTTTGATCAGATCCCCCTTGATAAGATGTCTGTATCGATGACTATGAATGGTGCGGTGATTCCCATCATGGCATTTTATATCGTAGCAGCAGAAGAACAAGGCGTAGATCAAAAAGATCTTAGCGGCACTATACAAAACGACATCCTCAAGGAGTTCATGGTGCGCAACACATACATCTATCCGCCACAACCGTCGATGAAACTCATCGCAGATATATTTGAGTATACCTCGCAGAATATGCCGAGATTCAACTCTATCAGTATCTCGGGATACCATATGCACGAAGCAGGAGCCCCGGCACATGTGGAGTTAGCCTATACGCTGGCAGACGGATTAGAGTATATCCGCTCAGGCCTTAAGGCAGGATTGAAAATTGATGATTTTGCACCACGTTTATCCTTCTTTTGGGGTATCGGCATGAATCATTTTATGGAGATCGCTAAGATGCGTGCAGCACGTGTGCTATGGGCTAAGATCGTCAGTCAATTTGATCCACAGAATCCTAAGTCTATGGCACTGCGTACACATTGTCAGACATCGGGATGGAGTTTGACCGCACAAGAGCCATTTAACAATATCGCTCGTACGACTATCGAGGCGTTGTCAGCAGTATTCGGTGGCACGCAATCCTTACATACTAACTCTCTGGATGAAGCCCTAGCACTGCCGACAGACTTTAGTGCCAAGATCGCCAGAGATACACAGAAGTATATACAACAAGAGACACACATCACCAAGGCCGTCGATCCTTGGGGAGGCAGTTATTATGTCGAGTATCTCACAG
>CAZDHV010000099.1:5914-11222 GCA_964505335.1 uncultured Saprospiraceae bacterium
ATCACCAAGGCCGTCGATCCTTGGGGAGGCAGTTATTATGTCGAGTATCTCACAGATCAGATCATACAGAAGGCCTGGCAGCTCATCCAGGAGGTAGAAGAATTAGGCGGCATGGCTAAAGCTATTGAAAATGGCTTACCAAAGATGAAGATCGAAGAAGCTGCCGCTCGAAAGCAAGCACGTATAGACAGCGCTGTAGACAAAATCGTAGGGGTCAACATCTTTCAGAGCAACGAGGAGATAGACATCGAGGTCCGAGACATTGATAATTCCGCAGTCCGAGAATCTCAGATTGCTCGCATTAACAGCATCAAGGAGAGCCGAGATGCGCATAAGCTCGAGCAGACGCTGAAAGCCTTAGAGGCTTCTGCTGAGAGTGGCGATGGCAATATACTCGAACTCGCTGTAGAAGCTGCACGAGCACGAGCGACATTAGGAGAGATATCCGATGCGCTGGAGACTTCATATGGCAGATATCAAGCCACGAACAAGACTATTTCAGGAGTATATCATAGGGAGATATCTATGAATGAAGAATTTAAGAAAGCCCAAGAATTATCAGACCGCTTTGCGAAGAAGGTCGGCAGGAGACCTCGTATCATGATCGCTAAGCTTGGTCAAGATGGCCACGATCGTGGCGCTAAGGTTATTGCTACGTCTTTTGCAGATATCGGCTTTGATGTGGATATCGGACCATTATTTCAGACACCTGCTGAAGCCGCTAAGCAAGCGGCCATCAACGATGTACACATTCTCGGCATCTCATCTTTAGCGGCAGGCCATAAGACATTGATCCCGCAGGTCATACAGGCCCTCAAGGATTTAGGTCGACCAGATATCTTGGTCATCGCTGGAGGGGTTATTCCTCCACAAGATTATGATTATCTATTTGACGCTGGTGTGGCAGGGGTCTTCGGCCCAGGAACCGTAATATCCAAGGCAGCAGCAGAGATTTTATCCATCATGATAGACTATTTCAAAAAATGAGTGATAAACCACAAGAAATACTACAACGCAAGATCGACGAGAGCAAGCTTGGCGGTGGCCAAGCCCGCATCGATAAGCAGCATGCTAAAGGAAAACTTACCGCTCGTGAGCGGGTACATTTTTTATTAGATGCAGGATCGTTTGAAGAGATAGACGCATTCAAGACGCACCGTACTAAAGACTTTGGTATGGATAAGCAAATCTTCCTCGGCGATGGCGTCGTGACCGGTTATGGCACCGTGAATGGTAGATTAGTTTATGTCTATGCGCAAGACTTTACGGTGTTCGGTGGGGCGCTCTCAGAGACCCATGCAGAAAAAATCTGCAAGGTCATGGATCTTGCCATGAAAGTCGGCGCTCCAGTTATCGGACTTAACGACTCAGGTGGTGCTCGGATACAAGAAGGCGTAAAATCCTTAGGAGGTTATGCAGATATCTTCTATCGTAACGTGCAAGCCTCCGGTGTCGTACCACAGATATCGGCGATCATGGGCCCCTGTGCTGGTGGTGCCGTATACTCCCCTGCTATGACCGACTTCATCATTATGGTGGAGCAGACCAGTTATATGTTCGTCACAGGTCCCAATGTCGTCAAGACAGTCACCAATGAAGAAGTAACCTCTGAAGAACTCGGAGGTGCATCGACGCATGCGACTAAATCGGGGGTAACTCATATGACAGCCTTCAACGATCTCGACTGTATCAATAAAGTAAAAACACTGCTGAGCTATATCCCGCAAAATTGTGAGGAGCAACCAGCTGATATCCCCTATGAACTGGAGGACGAAATCCGTGAGTCACTCGAGTCAATCGTACCCGATAATGCTAATCAACCATACGACATGCGAGATGTCATCAAGGGTATCGTTGATGAAGAGACCTTCTTTGAAGTGCATAAAGACTATGCAGAGAATATAGTCGTCGGACACTGCCGCATAGCAGGTATGAGTGTCGGCATCGTCGCTAATCAGCCGAACAGTCTTGCCGGCGTACTCGATGTGGAGAGCTCTCGTAAAGCGGCAAGGTTTACTCGATTCTGTGATTGTTTTAACATTCCACTACTCGTGTTAGTCGATGTACCTGGATTCTTACCTGGGACAGATCAAGAGTGGAACGGCATCATTACCAATGGTGCTAAACTCCTCTATGCCCTGAGTGAAGCCACAGTGCCTAAGGTAACATGCATCACACGCAAAGCCTATGGTGGCGCCTATGACGTAATGAACTCTAAGCACATCGGTGCCGACATGAACTTCGCTTGGCCCAAAGCTGAGATCGCAGTAATGGGTGCTAAGGGAGCCAGTGAAATCATCTTTAAGCGAGAGATCGCCGCATCAGACGATCCAGCTAAGACCCTAGCGGAGAAAGAGGCAGAGTACGGCGCAAAATTTGCTAATCCGTATCGGGCCGCCCAGCGGGGATTTATAGATGAGGTGATATTCCCTAAGGATACACGACGCAAGTTGATTAAAGCATTGCGCATGCTCAAAAACAAGAAAATCAATCTGCCGAAGAAGAAGCATGGAAATATTCCATTGTAACTGAAAGTTGAAGTCCAAAGTTGGAAAGTTGAAAGTGGTATTTAGCATGTTTAGTAAGTCATGTTTGATCCACTAACTCTTTTTATAAAACAATCCGTATCGCTTTACTGTCTATTTGAGTATAACAATAAACCATTATGAAGTATATCATCTATCTATTCATCCTTACCCTTGCCATAAGTTGTAAGACTACAGGACCAATAGCAACAACTAGTCAAGTCGCAACACCTGCATTTAATGCTAACATCTCTAAAGTGTTTGCTGCGCATGGCGGTTTAGATCAATGGGCTAATATGAAGTCTCTGTCATACGAGATCGTCAAGGAGGGGCAGAATGAAAAGCAATTCATCGACCTCAGTAACAGAAACGAACGAATAGAAGGCGCTAATTTCATCAGTGGATATGATGGTACTAACTATTGGCTTGAGGCAGATACTACCTACAGAGGAAATGTCAAGTTTTATAAGAATCTCATCTTCTACTTCTATGCGATGCCATTCGTAGTGGCGGACCCAGGGATTCACTATGATGAGGTCCCAGCCCTAGTCTATGATGGTATAAGCTACCCAGGAATCAGAATCTCGTACGACAATGGTATCGGTATCAGCCCTAAGGATGAATACTTCATCCACTACGATGCTAAAACTCATGAGATGGAGTGGTTAGGATACACAGTAACCTTCCGTTCACAGGAAAAATCTAAAGCTATCAAGTGGATACGATACGACGACTGGCAGAATATTAATGGCCTCAAGCTGCCTAAATCGCTTGCTTGGTATACGCTTGAAGAGAACCTACCTGTAGAAGAAAGAAACAGACGTGAGTTTGTCAACATCAAGTTGAGTGAGACGGCTTGGCCTGCAAGCACTTTTGCGCTGACTGCTGGTGCCAAGGTTGTGGAGTAAGGTTGTGTGCTAAGGGTAGCAATTTTTTAGTACGATAGTTGGGTAATCTATTGATTCGAAGTCACAGAACTTGTCTGTCGTGACTGATTCGAACAACATAAGAATTTGATGCTTAGCTATATCAATTGCCTTAGTTAAGTCATGGTCCACTATAAGAGTCCGAATAAAAATTCTCCCAATAAGCTTATAGCCACAATTACTAATGCCATAAAACCAATTCTTGCTCTTCGTAAGTCCTTAATCCAGGTGAGTCTCTCTGAGACGACGTCATACAATATCCATCCTGATATGCCTTCCGGAACATAGGGTAAAAATCGTATAGAGCCTGACATACCCTGAACAAAATACTGAATAGTAAAGCCTATGATCATCAGAGCAATCGGAATCAAAAGGGTCTCCTTTTTAAATCTTGTCTGTTCTATTTCTTCTTTAGTTGGATTTAGTTCGTTGTGTATTCCTAATTGAGTGAGGCGCTCTCTTAGCGGCTTTATTTTAATAGATTTCAGTGGTTCTACACGTCCATCAATAGTTAGTTCATGAGTAGACTTTAGTGCTTTATTCTTGATTTTAAGTACTGTCATTTCTGTCCCATACAACTCAAATTCACCTATTAATCCTGTTTCCCGATCACTCAATACTTCATTAGTGTATAGAGACATTTCTACATGATCATCCTTTGTCTTAGCTGCGTATACTATGACTTCCTCACCGATTATAGTATAGTAATACTTGTTAAACATGTTCTCTCAGTTTGTGTACCATTCTTTGTGATTCTCAGAACATAGTGAAGATCTCTTTTTTTCTGGACAGTAATGCAGTTATAACTGCCTCAATTCAAGCATATTTAGACTTTCGACTTTGTATTGGAGATGAGGCTCAGGTAAGACTCTGCTTCATCGAAGCACCTTCTTTGATCTATTCTGTCAACTTGTACTCGTAGTTAGTAATCTCCTCAAAGTTTTCGTCATACTCTTTATACACATCTTTGATTTCCAAACCTCGTTCGTCATAAATACTGATTGTCTCATACTTGATAGCCTCCCCATGTTCATCGTTGAACACAAGCCACCGTTCCTCTTGTAACACTCCATTGGTGTGGTATTGATACTCGATTGTTTCAGGAGGCATTTTTGCTCCTATAAACCGGTTGATTTTCTCTTCCTCCTTTAGTACAAGTTGGTCTTTCTCATTATACCTATAAAAGGTTCTCTTATTTATCTCCCCGTCTTGGACTCTTTGAGATTCTATAATTCTTCCTTCCGAGCCGTATATCCTTCGGCGTTCCATTATTATCTCTCCATCCTCATCAATACTTATTATTGAGCTTAACTTATTGTCTTCATATATAAGTTCTTCCAATGCTACTCCAAACTCATCTCTTGCAGTAATTTTAGTTAATACAGAATTCTCGTAAGTAAAGCTCTTTTCATCTCTTGAGCCATCAGGGTATATCCATACCTCTGAAACCAAATTATTGTTCTCATCGTATTGTCGAAGCTCTTTACCTTCATTCCTCGTTTGGTAAACTTCTAGCAGTTCATTTTCGAAATATGCGGTGTTTACTTCTCGTATAGCTCCATCCCTATCATAAAGCGTAATTTCTCTCTTGCCGTCTTTTGTTATTACAACTTTTGACAAGGGATAATCAATTCTGACTCCATCTGAGATCTCAGTAACATGAGTTATTTTTTCATTCCAAATGAATTGTTCTTTTTTTAGTTCCAAATTCTCAGTCCAGAGATAAGGCACTATTTGACTAATCAATATATTTTGACTGATTAACACGATGCTAAACACTGTAATGATGTCTTTCATATAATCTTAATTTTATGAAGTTGACGAATCAGTTCTTGTCTCAAGAGATACGATATCATG
>CAZDHV010000100.1:0-11000 GCA_964505335.1 uncultured Saprospiraceae bacterium
CATTCCTGCTGATGCCCACGTCGATGCCACATAGCGGCATGGCTGAGAACCAAAAAAATCTGAGGATACTGGACATGGCTGTCACGGCTATACCAGAGGTGGAGATGGTAGTCGGTAAAGCAGGACGAGTCAACAGTCCTCTCGATCCGGCTCCCATGTCTATGTATGAAAATATCATAAACTATAAATCAGAATATAAGACTGATGAAAACGGCCATCGAATCAGATACCGGTATGAGAAGGGAGAGTACATCTATGACGATAATGGAGCACTGATCCCGGATGCCAGTGGTAGATACTATCGACAATGGAGAGATGAGATTCAGTCTCCTGAAGACTTATGGGATGAAATAGTTAAAGTCACTAAAGTGCCTGGTGTCACCTCAGCACCGAAATTACAACCTATAGAGACTCGATTGGTCATGCTACAAACTGGTATGAGAGCACCAATGGGAATCAAGGTTAAAGGACAGGATCTAAAAATTATCGAGGAGGTTGGTATTCAGTTAGAACAGCATCTGAAAGAGGTAAACGGCGTCAAAGATGCAGCGGTATTCGCTGAGCGTATAGTTGGGAAGCCATATCTACTCATAGATATTGATCGCTCTAAGATTAACAGATATGGATTGAATATCAAAACTGTACAGCAACAAATACAAGCCACTGTGGGTGGGATGACCATGAGCACTACTGTCGAAGGTCGTGAACGATACCCAATTCGGCTCAGGTATCCTATAGACTATCGTAACGATATCGAGGCGATCAAAAATATATTTATTCAAACACCTCAGAATGGCCAAATAAGATTGAAGGATGTCGTTGATATCCGATACGAACAAGGTCCACAAGCCATAAAGAGTGAAGATGGCTTTTTAGTGGGTTATGTATTGTTTGATAAAGAGGAGGGATTTGCAGAAGTAGAGGTTGTCAATAATGCTAAAGCATACCTCAATGAACTCATAGCAGATGGCGAACTAACTATTCCTGCAGGAGTGAACTATTATTTTGCAGGAAACTATGAGCAACAACTCAGAGCTAACAAACGACTAAGCCTGGTGATACCTATTGCTCTGGTCTTAATTTTTTTGATCTTATATCTCCAATTCAAGTCAGTAGCCGTAGCCCTTATGGTATTCTCTGGAGTTTTTGTGGCATTCGCTGGGGGATTTATCATGATCGGATTATATGGTTCGGAATCATTCCTTGATGTAACAATCATGGGTACGAACATGCGAGACTTGTTTCAGATACATTCCATTAATCTAAGCGTAGCGGTTTGGGTAGGATTTCTTGCTCTTTTTGGAATAGCTACTGATGATGGTGTTTTAGTGGCAACCTTCTTAAAGGATAGCTTTGAACGCAATGAACCCGACTCTATTGAAGGGATACGTCAGGCTGTAATAGAAGGAGGATTGAGACGAGTTCGGCCAGCTATGATGACTACAGCAACGACGATCCTTGCGCTCTTACCCATTCTAACCAGTACTGGCCGTGGATCTGATATCATGCTGCCAATGGCCATACCCTCATTTGGAGGTATGTCCCTACAGGTTATTACCATGTTTACCGTGCCCGTGCTTTTCTGTCTATGGAAAGAGATGCGGTTTAAATTTTTCAACACAAAAAAATCTCATGAATAAACTATTAATCATACTAATTACTCTGTGCTGTAGTTTGGTTCTATCAGCCCAAGATGTAGAATGGTTCGTTGAGATGGCAGTGAAGCATAATCCTGGATTAGCGTCCATGCGGTTACAATATGAGGCGGCTCGGGAATCAGCTAATCAGGTCAGTGATTATCCTGATCCAATAGTCAATTTGGGTATTGGAGTCCTCCCGATTGAGACTCGCTTAGGAGCACAACGATTCCGCATTGGGGTACGCCAAGAAATACCTTGGAAAGGCTTACTCAGCGCAAGAAAAGAGACCAAGCTCTATGAAGCTCAAACCATAGAACTCAGAGACGAAGTCAAAAAGATTGATATCGCACATGCAGTACGAAATGCCTACAATCGACTGATCTATATAGAAGATCAGGTCGATATTATTAACGGTAAGCTTCAGACTCTACAAATCATCAAAGAATTGGCCGAAGCCTCTGTTAGATCAGGAAAAGGAAAGCTGAGCAATATTCTCTTAGTACAACGAACTGAGGAATCGCTAAGGTCAGATATACTCATTATCAATCAACGGAAGGAGGAGTCTATCATCATTATAAATAGCTGGGCAGGTCGCCCACTATATGATTCGATTGCTGTCATTGTCCCATCTATATTATTAGGGTCACAACAAGAACTGGAACTCTTCGCTTCACAGGCTCATCCATCCTTTCAAATCATAGATAGATCTATTGCTGCCTCTGAGAAAGTGATTGACCTCACTCAGTTAGAGCGTAAACCTAAAATTGGTGTAGGCTTAGATTATGGGTGGATAGATAGACGAAATGACGTAGAGAATTTAAGTGGAAATGGGCGAGATGTAGTAATGCCAGTTGGCAGTATTAAGATTCCAATTCATACGGATCGATTTGACTCTAAAAGACAGGAAGAGAAATTAAAGCAAGAGGCTCTAAGCGCCTTAAAGCAGGACAAAAAGGAACGATATCTCTCTGAGCTCGCAATGGCACGATCTCAAATCCAACGATCTCAATTAGAAATTGACAAAATGTCGCAACTAAAAGAAATTACTACCGAGACCATTAAATTAATGGAGACTGAATATGCCAATACAAGTACGAGTTTCGAGGAATTATTACGCTTAGAAATGGAGCTGTTTGACTATGAGCTATTCATAGCTCAAGCGAGGTATAATATACTCAATGCTCAAGCTACCATGCTCCAATATCAATCATTAACTCATGAATAAAATTATATCAATGCCTTATATAAAGTATATTTTGATCTCTATACCATCCATCATTTTGGGGGTGATTATAGGAGGGATGCTCAATAAGTCTAATGCTCCAATTGATGGAGATCACATGCATGAGGCATCACATGAAGTGACTGTTTCAGCTGAGGCTTCAGGTGAAATATGGACCTGCTCTATGCATCCCCAAATTAGAAATAGTGAACCTGGGATTTGTCCGATCTGCGAAATGGATCTCATCCCGCTGGATAACACCATGTCAAATAATGATCCCGCTGTGCTCATGATGAGCGAAACAGCCGTAAAGCTGGCACAGGTAGAAACCATAACGGTGGGTTCAATCAATGATCAGGGTAATAGCTCCATGCCCATCTCAGTGGAGGGAAGTGTCATGATGGATGAACGCTATATCAATGCTCAAAGTAGCCACCTAACTGGGCGGGTTGATCAAATAGAGGTTACATATGAAGGTCAATACATTAAAGCAGGACAAAAAATAGCGAGCATATACTCTACAGAATTATTGTTGGCATCACAAGAATTGCTTACGGCAGCGAAATATGAAGGTACTGTAGCAGGGATCCAAAACGCGAGCATCCAAAAGCTCAAGAACTGGAAACTCACTGATCAACAGATTGAGGCGATCATAGCTAATAATAAACCAATTGAAACGATAGACATCTATGCCGACCATTCAGGGTATGTCCTTGATAAAAAAGTGGCATTAGGAGACTATATCACTATGGGACAGACTCTATATACTATTGGGAGGACGGATAAGCTCTGGTTAATATTCAATGTATATGAGTCAGATTTAGAAAATGCACGCATAGGAAGCCCTATAGAATTTACGACACCCTCTACTGGTGACCGACGATATAGAGCTACTATATCCTACATAGACCCATTATTGGATGACGTGAATCGTACTGCAATTGTGAGAGCAGAATATAATAATAGTGGCGGACGATTAAGACCAGGTATGCTCCTTACCGGACAAATTAATGGTCGCCAAAAACAAAGCAAATCCTCTGGGGTAGTATCTATTCCTAAATCAGCCGTACTGTGGACTGGTAAATCATCCGTCGTATATATCAAAGTGCCAGATACAGATGTGCCCTCCTTTGAATTTAGAGAAGTAGAAATAGGCCAGCGAAATGGCAATTCACTTACTGTAACTAAAGGGCTATCACAAGGAGAGGAGATTGTAACCAAAGGAGCATTCACTATCGATGCTGCTGCTCAACTCAATAATAACATGAGCATGATGAATCGTGATGTTACTATTAAGAAAGAAGTCGAAAGTGATCGTACTCCAGATTATACTTCATTAAGTCCTGAGTTATTCAAGCAGCAATTAGATGATCTCGCCGATAGCTACCTCGACCTAAAAAATCATCTTGTTAATACGGATGCCACACAGGCTAAAGCCTCTGTCAGCGAACTATTAACTGATTTATCTGAGATAGATATGACATTGTTGGAAGGGGATGCTCATCTCTATTGGATGGATCAGTCAGAAATTATCAAAGCTCATGCCTCGAAAATCTCAGAAACTGACGATGTAGAAGCGCAACGCAAACAGTTTGAACATGTATCTGATGCTATGATAAGATCAGTGGAGGCATTTGGGACATCTGGTCAAACATACTATGTGCAATATTGTCCCATGGCAAATAATAATCAGGGAGCTAATTGGATATCTTCTGAAGAGCAGATTCAAAATCCATACTTCGGTGATAAAATGATGAAATGTGGGTCAATTAAAAGGTTGATAGAGTGATTAAATAGAATATTAGGAATTATGAGAGTTAGATAATACGATCGTTTTTCTTTCCTCACTTCTGCTCTCGCTTAGATTGTTAAAGTCCAAATTTTTTGGGTTAAATAAACTGGTTAATATAATCAACGTCAAGTTTTGGCTTTTCGGATGAGTTCAGTTAACCTTGAACTATGAAAATAGGATATGCACGAGTCTCCAGTAAAGATCAAAACTTAGATCGCCAAATCGATAGCCTCAGCGCTGCTGGTTGTGAGAAGATCTTCTCCGACAAACTATCGGGTGCTAAGTTTGACAGACCTGAACTCAATCTACTGAAAGCTCAGCTGCGACCTGGTGATATCGTAGTCATTGATAAGTTAGATCGACTCGGTCGATCACTGAAGGATCTCATTGCTATAGTATCAGAGTTCGAAGCCAATGGGATCTCATTCATATCTCTCCAGGACAACATCGATACGACAACAGCTTCGGGCAAGTTGATCTTTCACATATTCGCTTCCCTTGCAGAGTTCGAGCGATCTCTCATATCTGAACGAACTAAAGCAGGACTCACCGCAGCTCGAGCCCGAGGACGATTGGGCGGTAGACCCAAGGGGCTCTCAGATAGCGCCAAGAAGACGGCCATGGCCGCTGAGACTCTATATCGAGCTAAGGAGCATTCTGTCGCAGAGATCTGCAGTCAGCTCAGCATCTCTAAACCTACCTTATACAATTACCTCAGATCAAGAAATGTGGTTATTGGAGCTTGATTGATAGATGACTGTAACATTACTACATAGTATACTTGTTAAACAGGTATTTACAAATACCTGCTATTGCAAGTACGATAATTCCAGCTATCACGGCTGATACAATATAGGGTAGGTCGATTAAATTTGCTCTAATTATTAGATACATAAGTTATATATTTTAATTAATACGAATATCGTACACGTCCTGAGGTACTAATTCTGTTTGTAAATTTCGATCTAATTTGAATGGTAGCTTTATTGTTAATTAGGGTTTCTCGACGCATAGAAAAGAGCTTGAATTTTCACTACTCCTGATCAGAACAGAATAATATCTAAGCATATCAATCATATACAGATATTATCAATTGTTAATAGCAATTTTTTTGATATATAATAATATTTAATATATTAGAGCGCATACTTTTTATATAAGCATCTTTTATAGCGATCTGAGACCTACTGCATGACCCAAAAAATAACCTAAATCCGATATAGAACCGCAGACGTATGAGCTGATCGGGGTAGCTCGGTGATATTCATACGAAACACATAGGGGAATTAAATATATGTCATCCTTGAATGACTATATTTGACGATTGATCTACTCGCTATGTAGCGAGATAGGTGAGGTATATCAGTACAACAACTAAAAGACATACTGCCAGATGGCACAAGACGGATACAATTTAATAACCAAAAACGAAAGCTATAAGAGCGAGGCTATAGGAAACATATAGGCATAAAAAAAGGAAGCTGAATTGCACCTCTTCTTCCTTTTGATATTTCTTATGAATGTATTATCGTGTTACGATGACGCAAATATAATCGTATTGCCCAATATATACGATATAAATGTAACATAATGTTACACCCACTGAGAGGTGGATGTCAGATCACCGTAATCACACATAATACATAACGCTTCGCTTGGCGAGAGTCAAGCATGCAGGCAACGGGAGTACTACATCAGTCCCTATTGGATCGCATCTATCAGATCGACTGGCCGAGCTATATCACCAGAGATAAGGCTATCGCATTTCTCCAGGCGCTCACCCGTAAACGTCACATGGAGAACACTCATACCCAGGAGTATACCGATATGGCCTATGTGTACTTGGTACAGAAGCTGGGTGAGAAGTATCGCTCAGTCATGAAGCCCCTACTCCACTCTGGCATCCTGCAGTCGACAGAATACTATCGCCCAGGCTGGTACAACGATGAGATGGAGTACGTCAAGGGTCAGTGCCTCTCCTATCGCATCAATCCTGAACTGCTCGATGATCAAGTCGTCAAGGTCGTCTATCGTGGCGAACAGAAGCGACAGAAATGTCGAGATAATGTAACAATGACCTCTAAGCAGATCATGCGACAGATCCGCATCCCGGATATGAATAGCAGGGAGCTGATCAACTTTGTCAAGGCATCGCTAACTAATGAGCGTATACGTAAGATGATAAAGGTGAATACTCCTGATGGGAGTGTTACCGAGATCAGTGATGAGGTTGTGTCCGTCAAGAGGGGGAATGAAGAATTAAAAATTAAGAATGAAACCCTCTGTCCTTCGGACATTCAGCCAAAGGCAGACAGGCTCTCTAAAAGAGAGAATAAGAACAGTGCCATGGCAAGCAGATATGTGAAAGTTTCTGAATTGAATCTAAGGACAAAGTGTCTGATCAAGGATGGGAAGCAATATCATATCGAGCACCTGGACACTTACATCAAACGCAAGCGCAGGCATCTGACGCAGGCATACTGTGATCAGCTGCTGCGCATCAAGCATCGCAACATCTATGCGGATCGCAACGAGACGAATCTCAGGCTGGATAGTAACCTCACAAATCTCAAAAGCGAGTTCATGTCGCTACTGGCCATAGACGGTCAGCGCCTGAGTCAGGTGGATCTGAAGAACTCGCAGTTCCGATTCTTCGTGATGCTGCTGGAGCAATGCGAGCGCCAAATCATGTTTGGTCAGAAAAAGGATGTTAATCTGTTCACAGAATATCTATCGGCTGAGACCGCAAAATCGGAATTCAAGATAAGATTGGAAGGAGGGAAGGAGATAGGCGGGAAACCTGTTACATTATTGTCTGTACTTTTTGATGAATACTGCATCAAAAAAGAGGGTTTAACTCGCTCACTTACAGCGGATTATAAGCGGTTCAGAAAACTCGTAAAAACGGGGCAGTTATATGAGTATATCCAGAAGGTCTACTGGGCTGATACAGGCGTACAGATCACCCGAGCTGAGGCTAAGAAGCTCATGTTCACTGTAGCATTCAGCTCCTATCGCTACTGTCCTGAGGGCAAGCAGGTGCTGCGGAAGTATCTGCCGAGTATCGTAGCGGTGATAGATGGGTTTAAGAAAGCGAGGATACGAGAGCTGGATAGTGGTGAACTCTCCCCTGCCCTCTCTTGCGAAGAGAGGGGGTTGCCTACGCAGGAGGCACGGGACAGGGGTAATGCGAGTTTTGCGATTATGCTGCAGCAGGTGGAGAGTGTGGTATTCGTAGATAAGATACTGGCAGAGTGTCACTTACGTCGCCTGAAGGTCCTGTCTAAGCACGATAGTATCATCTGTCGCCAGAGTGATAAAAGACTCGTAACGGGCATTATATGCCGCATCATGAATCAGATCTTTGGCAAGGCGACGTATAGCCTGGATGTGGATGGTGAGGTATTTAAGATCCCTAAGAAACGTAAGTCAAGACTCGGCAGAGTGGCCACGGAGGTGGTGCATACGTTGTTTGGGTTATCGCATCAGGCTAATGCACCGCCGACATCGCCAAGGGCGATAGTCAATGAAGAATGGAGCATGGAGCATGAGGTTGGTATCTTGGAAAGGCGCAGAGGTACAGAGGTTATGACGAGTCCACCCCCCTGCCTTGCCGGCAGGCAGGCTACCCCCTCAAGGGGGAGAAGCGCTGCTGCCACTACCCTATCTAATGATAAGATCAAGAGTCAGCGGGTGAGACGGTTGAGGGATCGCTTGGGCCTATGACAGACTATCTGGATATTGCTTTGAAGTGACACACTTCAAAGAGCGGGCAATATGGTTCTCATTAATATTTTAGTATAAAAGTGATACTCCCCCTTCCGTAGAGATGTTAATCACTTTATTTTCAACATCTTTTACTATGGAGACAATTTCTTCTTTGAAAACGCCATCCTTTCTATTGTCAATTTCTTCCTTAATCCAATTCCTTACCCACTCAATATCCCCGTCATTTAATGGCTTCAAATATTTTTCCAAGCTATTTGGAATCAATAGTTCAGTAGAACAAAACTTAGAAATGAAATCAATATTCTTCTTCCTCATAATATCTCAATAGTTATAAATAGGGCCAGATGGGATAAGCATTCATCTGACCCTGAGTCCAACACTATGCGTACTGGATTAGTTTCCAGGTCACCGCCTTTCCTCCGTATGGAGGAAAACGATTTCCTTTAGCAATAGGAGCCGTAATAGGCTTAATAATTGTAGTTATCAGTGATATGCGCCTACTGATACTACTCACCACCCTACTCTACTCCTGTTCCCAAGCGCCCGATGATGTCATAGACTATGATGATCCCGACGTGATGCGAGACTATGAGGAGACCGTCCTGGGGATCAAGAAGAGTCGGTTCATAGATGAGTATGATATCCGTACGGATACGCTATCGATAAGTGCCGATACTATGATGGTCTTACTGACGGTAACTAAGGGTGGTAAGTATGTTTATGATGAGGTAAGATATGAGATGTTGTGTCCATCATGGATGATCCAAGGTAAGGAGTCTTATCAATGGGTAGATATCTACGAATAGCGTTCTCATAACCGTCAGTTACTAAGGTTAAGGAGTATATCAAGTAATATTCATAACATTATACTACAATGAAATATGTGTAATATTATATTACAATAACTACAAATCCTCAATATCGAGCTTATAGTATCTGTTATTCTTAATTGCTCTCTTAAGTTTTACATGGTCAAAGCCGTGCTCGGTAAGTAAGTTGCTGTAGTGATCTATGGTCTGCTGTGTTGCAGCACATCCGAAGATGAGTTCTTTTAAATCTTCTTTGTTATATCGGCGATTTCTACTCACCGCACTTGTCATTTCTGTATCTATCCCTCTGACCTCTTGCTCATGCTCCCACTTATATTCTTTGGTAACCAAAAAGTCCCAATTGGTAGAATTAGGGCCAAGGGTATATGAGGGACGCTCCATTTTATAACTAACCTCTTTGATCCAAAATCGATTTTTCTCTAAACCCGTGTCATAGTTAGTATGAAAGCCAAAACAGATACCTTTGTGATCATCGGCATAATAAGACCACATTTGAATGATGTCCCATTTCTTGCTAAAGCAGCAGACACCATAGTGAGAGTAATCTATTGCTTGATTTAAGTTAGTTCTTAAATGGTCTTGGAATTGCTTTGTACTTTTAAAGTGTCTATCAATGGCGATCGGCCTCTCACTTTTGGGAACACCCCGTGAAGCAAGCATTTTTTTCAATGCTTGCCTACTCATAGGTTCGACATATGGAGCAAACTCGAAAGGATCATTAAACTTCCTCGGATCTTGGTAGAATAAAGATTGAGTAGTGATAATCCGTTCTGTGTACTCGTTATATAGTTCTTTCCCCTTGTCAAATTTTGCTACAGCTGATCTATACTTATATAATGGCCCATCATAAGAATCAGAAAGGATATCACGGTATTTCTTAGGAGCTCTATTTGCCATTTTTTCGGTTCGTAATATCCTTACTATACGTCACTAAGTCAGAGATATAGGCCAATAGAGAAATACTCTTTAAGCTATTGATTTCAGTACCATAGTCAGCGTCTTTACCATGTATAATAGCATGACGATTTAATTTACAAGGAAAAGAGTCAAGATCATCCTCGTGGGAGAAAATTGGCTTATTACTGATGAGAGGGTGTATGAAAATCTCACCCGCCTCTACCTCATTCATTTTCTCGACCAATCTAAGTGTGTAATTGTTCTCACTATTTTTATCAAAGAATTTGACATTCAATACCTCCTCATCCCAACATATACCATCTACCAAGGAGAAGATCGTTGTGCACGTTAGGTCATACCACTCGTTTCTGTGCGCTGAGAATACTTGAGCTATTGTCCTATGTCTCTTAGGGTGACGAGCTAATAAATCTTGCTCAATTCTGTCAAGCTGAGATCTATAATACTCAGACATAGCAGAGCAATCATATTCCCCATTAATCAGACTAAATAAATCTGCGATGTGAACATCCGCTGTTTCAACAAACCAGCCTTCTTCTGCATAGAGATCTAAGTTACGAAGTGCATTTGCGTAGTTGATTGCCCAAGACTCGGAGAACTGTTGCAAGGTTTCTTTAACAGACTTAAACCTTTCTTCAATGACATTGCTAAAATCATCGGTCACACACCTAAAAGAGCTTAAATCAGGAAGGACTATATGATCTGCAATCTCATTCACTCTATTAATCGAATCAAGAACTGCATCAGTCAGCTCTTCTAACGGTGATGTGGTCATGCGTCTCTTAAAATTCATTTGCTGATGTTTACTTCAAAAAAGCAGCTTAATGACATCTAATCCAAGCCAAAGACATGATAAACAAGTATTATTTGTA
>CAZDHV010000101.1:0-3984 GCA_964505335.1 uncultured Saprospiraceae bacterium
AGCCTTAGTTGGGATACATCCCCAATTGAGACATACACCTCCTAAATTTTCTTTTTCTACTACTGCGGTCTTTAGTCCTAATTGTGAGCCACGAATTGCTGCAACATAGCCGCCGGGACCACTACCTACTACAATGAGATCAAACTTCATGATGATAAGATTTACTGTATTGTAAATGCATTGAATAGTCAAATTGATTTCAAATCCAACTATTATTTTTCAAGGCTGCAAATATATCATTTAAAGCAGAATTTAATTTTGCCGAATTATTTGATTATGGCGTATTTATGGATATTAAAAACTTGGTCATTAAATTGCATGTAGTCATTTAAAATCAGTAAGCAATCGTATGAAAATCGCAATTTTCCCAGGCTCTTTTGACCCCATTACTAATGGTCATCTCGATATTGTCCAGAGGGCTTTACCCTTATTTGACAAGATTATTATGGCCATAGGAGTGAATTCCGTCAAGAAGACCTTGTTTGACCTTGATCAGCGCATGGATTGGCTCAATCAAGTATTTAAAGATTATGACAAAGTCGATGTCGCAACTTTTGAAGGATTGACCGCACATTATTGTGAAAAGATTGGCGCTAAGTATCTGATACGTGGCCTACGTAATGGTTCAGATTTCGATTATGAGAAAACCATTTCTCAGCTTAATAATATCATTGGAGATGATCTTGAAACCGTGTTCTTCATCAGTCGTCCAAACTTCTCACATATCAGTTCTACGATAGTCAGAGAGATCATCAAAGGGAGGGGAGATGCTTCGCCGTTCTTGCCACCCGAGATAAAGATAGATATGAGTCAGATATAGATCGTCTAATAATTTAAGCTTACAATGACTTTTTCTAGTTCAATGTATTTGCAGTGCTGAAGATGATATCGTTATAAGTACTACTAAAGGTGCAGTCATGAGAATTGTAGATCAATGCCTCAAACTCAAGATTGGTATAACCAAAGTACGCAAGCCTAGCCTGTAAGTGACTCAACTGACTATTGAGTAGATGAGAAATGAACAAAAACCTTTTGTCTCTGATATTCCATAGGCTCATCGATTGTGTTTTATAAGTCCCTAGCTTGCCTATGGATTGTAGATCATCGTTGTTTCTTTTAGAAGATTGATGTTGATTGATCACCTTATTATCGTCACGTAGACTTAGCACTATTCTGTGGATTCTTTTCTTGTCAATAGTTTTTGCCAGATGATGGATAAGCAAATCTTCAAAAGAAGATGATATAGCTAAGGAGGTGAAAAAATAATTTTCACCTCCAAACTGTCTATAAATTTCTGTCTCTAAAAAGTCTGTTGGACATATAATATGGAGTGTATTACTCATTAAGCTATTGCCTGCGGATTATATGGAAATGAAGAGTGATGTACATCAATTTTCAAAGCTCCATCTACCAGTTTATAGGCAAACGTATATTCTACCTTCGCTACAGTTCCATCAAGGGCAGTAAAGAAATAATTGCCCATGGCTATCGCACGACTTTCTTCAAGGATGATGTCTAAGTTTTCAAACTTAACTTCAGTCCATGGGGCAATGGCAAATCCTCCGTCTTCGTCACAAGCTCTATCATCTCCAGCAATAAAGTATGAAAGGGCCTGATCCTTTTTAGGTCTAAATTGCTCGTATTTACATTTGGTCGGCTTAAATAAAACTACTCCTAATTCAAAGGCACAAAGTTTATCTAAAAACTCATTAGCCAAAGCTTCACATGCAGGGCGTTGATCCTTAAGCGATCCAATTTTTACTACTCCATCTCCCCATTCTTTTTGGGCATCTAATACTTGTTGTTTTGTAATCATGATCGGTATAGTTAATGATATTATATTGCAATAATCAATATAATGCAACATGGTTGCAAAATAGACAATTATTCCTCTTTTAATCAAGCCACTATGCTGATCACTATGATTATATAACAACCGATCCAATATTCCTTAAATAACCCCGCACATGATCCATAGAATCAGCAGAGTCTTGAGCCCGTTCGATTATCGTATAAACCTTACTTATGCCTGTAGTTGATATCTCCGTATGTGAGAGCTCATTGGTTCCTACAATTGCGATTAACGACTTCTTATGTTTCTGACATAGCTCTGCTATCGATCCAACCACCTTTCCTGATAAGGACTGCTGGTCTAGTTTGCCTTCGCCGGTTATGATGAGATCTGCTTCAGCGATGTGATCTTCGAGATGGAGCGCATTACTCAAATAATCGAAGCCGCTCATGACTTGTGCATTGATCAATCCATATAGTCCTACGGCTATACCTCCTGCAGCTCCGCCACCGACGAGTGACGAGATATCTCGACTACTATGTTGATGGATTACTGACGCTATATGCCGTAAGCCTCGATCGAGTAGTTTAACTTCTGTCTCGGAAGCTCCTTTTTGTGGCGCATAGACATATGCAGCACCCTTCGGGCCATATAATGGGTTCTTTACATCACAGAGGACAGATAGTCTTAGATTGAGTCCGTTAGATGGAGGTTGTATAGTCTTTATTTCGAGTAGATTACCACCAGATGGAATGATAGCTTGATCGTTAACGTCAAGAAATTGCCAACCTAAAGTATGGGCTATACTCATACCACATTCTGTACTGGCACTGCCTCCGATGCTTAGGACTATGTTTTGATATCCGTTTGTGATAGCGTCTTTTATCATAAGTCCTGTACCTACTGCATTAGCACGGAGCGGGTCAAGTTCATACGCACCCAATCGTGCTATACCTGAAGCCTCTGCGAGTTCGACATATGCAGTCTCTTCAGATGTGAAATATGTAGCACGTATTGGTCTCCCCAATGCATCGATACTATCGATCTCATGTGGTATAAGATCAAGCTGATTCTTGAGGATTTCCATCGTGCCATCCCCACCATCAGCCATTGGAACTTTTGTTATGATATAATCAGCATGAACATCAATTATCCCTGTTGCTATAGCATCACATACTCCTTGAGCATCAAGTGAACCTTTAAATTTGTCACAAGCAATGAGGATCTTCATCGTGAGTTATAGATGGTATTTTTATACATACACTGGACTATGTCAAAAGCAAACAATAAAACCGTAGAAAACGAAGGTAGCGTTTCTGATTTTTTATCTCAGGTTCAGGATGATAAAAGGCGCCAGGATGCGATTTCAATCAATGAGCTCATGACCCAAATCACTGGACAACAACCTAAGATGTGGGGAGGAAGCATTGTTGGCTTTGGCACATATCACTATAAGTATGAGAGTGGGAGAGAGGGAGACTTTATGAAAATTGGATTTTCTCCCAGAAAACAAAATTTGTCCCTCTATATCATGCCTGGTTTTGATCGATATGACGATTTATTGGCAAGGTTGGGTAAGTATAAACTTGGCAAGTCATGTCTTTATATCGAGCGGATGGAAGATGTTGAACTTGATGTATTACAAGAGCTGATATTAAAATCTTACGACCAAATGACTCAAAAATATGGTTAAATGAGAGCTATGTAACAATCTATCAACAGCAGGTCTACCAAAAATCGACAAATTATGACCAATTTTAGATTATCAAATCTGTATCAGTCCAGTAAATAGTAGTTTTATATAGCGCCAATTGTTTACTATTCCTCAATAACTCGTTACCCAGAGTTACGTACAACATAACAGTCATTTACTAAACTGTACTAGGTGGAGAGCATTTATAACATTTGGCTAATCGATGATGATCCCATTCAGAACAAACTGAATGTGAGGACTATTTCTGGGGCATTGCCAAAGGCGTGTAACTTCCAATGTTATACAGATCCCAAATGTGCATTGGGGACACTCAAAGAAAATGCTGAACGGCCTGATTTTACTTTTATCGATCTTGACATGCCTTCAATGAAGGGAATTGATTTTATCAAAGCGGCACATGAAATGGGTCTGCGTACACCTGTTATAATTCTTTCTTCGTCAATAAACGGTGAGACATTAGAATTCGCTAAGAGTTGTA
>CAZDHV010000101.1:4084-10954 GCA_964505335.1 uncultured Saprospiraceae bacterium
GTAATCGTGCTTTCCATTTTCATGGCTTCTATGGTAAATAGAGGGTCGTTAGTAGACACTTTATCACCTACGCTTACGCTTATCTTTGAGAGGTTACCTTGCAGTGGCGAGCCTATCTCATTGTCCCCTTGAACTTTTCGATTTTCCTTTGCTGTGGACTTTAGAGACTTATCTAAGGTGATAATAGACCGAATTGCACCATTCATTCTAAATATAGACAATCGGGTACCACTCTCACGTGGCGCATTAGTATTGAGATATTGTATGATTATATTCTTGCCCTTACTGATCTGGACTTGGATCTCCTTATTAAACTTAAGTCCATAAAAGAATGCCGATGACGGGAGTTTACTGGTGTCGCCATAGTTCTCTTGATGCTCATAGAAATCTTTATAGACCTTTGGGTATAGACTATAGCTCAGGAAGTCTTCAAATTTCTTGCTTTCTGGAAAATCAACTTTGAACTGTTCGTATTCGGCGTCAAAATCTATTGGTTTCAGATGAGCATTAGGCTTGTCTGTAAATGGTTTTTCATTTTTCAAGACCATTTTTTGAAATTCCTTAGGCCAACCTTCTTGCCGTTGACCGAGCTCTCCTTTCATTAGAGAGATCATAGAGTCAGGGAAGGCCATCGTATTTCCTTTGGTCTTGATATCTTCGATACTAAACTCATTGGCAGTCATAAACATAGCCATGTCTCCGACAACCTTAGAGGATGGTGTCACCTTTACGATACCACCAAGGAGGTCATTGACAGCCTTATAATTGCTCTTTACAGTTTCAAATTTGTCTTCTAAACCTAGGGATCTCGCTTGCGGTCTGAGGTTAGAATATTGACCACCTGGGATTTCATGCTCATAGACTTCTGCAGTACCAGACTTCAATTCAGTCTCAAATGAGTAATAGTATTTTCTAACAGTCTCCCAGTAATTAGAGTATTCATTCATACTGGAGAGATTAATTGGATTTTCTCTCTCATGACCCTGTAGCATTGCGGCCACAGAATTAAGATTTGGTTGCGAGGTAATGCCCGACAATGCACTATTGGCGAGATCAATCACATCTACTCCAGCATTTATCGCTTTGAGATAAGTGGTACTCTGGATCGAAGAGGTATCATGTGTATGAAGATGAATAGGTATGTTGATATGCGACTTCAACTCGCTGATCAACACCTCAGCAGCCATTGGCTTAAGTAATCCTGCCATATCCTTTATAGCGAGGATATGCGCTCCAGCATCTTCAATTGACCTCGCCATGTCTTTATAATATTGAAGGTCATATTTGGCTTCTTTGTCCAAGACATTACCGGTATAACAGATACAAACCTCAGCTATAGCATCGGTCCGTTCTCTAACAGTTTTTATGCTGGTTTGCATGGCCTCGAGCCAATTCAAAGAATCGAATATCCTAAAGACATCTACTCCGGATTGCCAAGCTTGCTCGATGAATTTTTCGATCAGGTTATCTGGATATGCTTTGTATCCTACGGCATTGCTTCCTCGTAGGAGCATTTGAAGTAAAGTGTTAGGAATAGCTGCTCTCAATTTCTCAAGGCGTTTCCATGGACATTCCTTAAGGAATCTCATTGCAACATCAAAGGTGGCTCCACCCCAGACCTCCATGGAGAATAGCTCATGTCCATGCCTCTTTGCATACGACTCCGCTACATTGAGCAGGTCATATGTCCTCATACGAGTCGCTAAGAGAGATTGATGAGCATCTCTAAATGTTGTATCGGTATAATGTATGGAGCTTTCTTTCTTAAGCCATTGCGCAAACTTCTCGGGGCCAAGAGCAGTGAGTTTTTGTTTTGTACCATCCTTATACTCGAGATGTGCGAAATCAGGTACGACAGCCTTGTCAAATGTAACATTTGGATCAAGCTTCTTAACATCTGGGTTGCCATTCACGATGACCTCGCTCAAATAAGTGAGTAGTTTCGTTCCTCTATCCCGCCACTGAGGCTTCTGAGCAGAAAGGTGAGTTTTCTCTTTTATAAAGTTGACAGTAGGGTTACCTGATCTGAAGTCTTCATCTTTAAGTAGATTGAGTAAGAATGGAATATTGGATTTCACCCCACGGATTCTAAATTCTCTTAGCGCTCTATGCAGCCTGTCAGAGGCAGCGGCCATGTTATTGCCTGATGCGGTAACCTTAACTAATAGGCTATCAAAAAACGGAGAAATCTTAGCACCAGCATATGCATTTCCTGCGTCGAGTCGAATGCCAAATCCACTTGCACTCCGATAGGCCACTAATCGTCCATAATCGGGCTTAAACCCTTCAGACGGATCTTCTGTGGTTATTCTACACTGGATAGCTACTCCCCGATAGTGTACATCTTCCTGACTTTTTATTCCAATCTCTTGATCCCATAGCTCCATACCAGTTGCGATCAATATCTGGGCTTTTACGATATCGATTCCTGTAATTACTTCAGTAATGGTATGCTCAACCTGAATACGCGTGTTAACCTCGATGAAGTAAATTCTTTCATCTGCATCGACGAGGAACTCTACCGTCCCGGCATTTTGATAGTTGAGTTCGCCACATATATCAAGAGCGTATTGATATAATTTTTCTTTGGTCTCCTCTTTAAGACTTGTGGCAGGAGCGACTTCTACTACCTTTTGATGCCTCCGTTGAACGCTACAATCTCGTTCAAACAAGTGGACCATATTGCCATATAGATCACCGATGATTTGGACCTCTATATGCTTCGGGTTGCTAATATATTTCTCGACGAATACCGCAGGATTGCCAAAGGCTGTTTTTGCTTCTCCAGAAGCTTCATTGAATGCGTTAACAATGTCTTCCTCTTTATGTACTATGCGCATTCCACGACCACCACCTCCAGTGGCAGCCTTCACCATCACAGGATATCCTATTTTATTTGCTTCAGCAAGTAGCTCTTCCTCACTGCTTATTGCACCGGGACTCGCTTCAACAATTGGGGCGCCAGCCCGCAAAGCAACTTGTTTAGCAAGTATTTTATCACCTAGCTGCCTCATCACCGATCCTTTAGGGCCGATCCAGATTAATCCGGCAGCTTCACAAGCATCTGCAAACTCGTCGTTTTCTGATAGAAAACCATAACCAGGATGGATGGCATCTACATTATTATCCTTGGCGATCTTGATGATCTTGTATATGTCTAAGTAAGGCTTTAGCGGATCATTGTTATCGCCTATTTGATACGCTTCATCGGCTTTATACCGATGTAAGGAATAGCGATCTTCATAGGTATAGATCGCGACTGTTCGCAAGTTCATTTCTGAAGCTGCTCTAAATACTCTAATCGCTATTTCACCTCTGTTGGCGACCAGCAGTTTTTTGATATCTTGACTTTCCTTATTCATGTTACAAGAGCTGTTTTTCTTTATTTTCAAGCGAGACGGAGTCATAATTTACTCAATTGTATCTCATTTGCTTCAATTTACAAGTCTACCGCACTTGTACTACCAATGTAAGGCTTAATTAAAATTTTATTCTAATTATGCTATTAAAATAGCCGTTCTACCAAATAATTATTTGTTTAGCCCCGAAAATATGTAGTTGATAATATATTCCGATAAGCTTTTGAGTTATTTGATGTTTTTATGCGTTTGATAAATGGTAAAGTTATAGAGTATGAATAGGTCCTTGTTCCACTTTTTTTACCTATCACTAATCATTGTGTTGGTGGTTGGATGTGCTGAGGATACGCCAGAAATTAATGTAGATCCTGTTTTTCAAGAATTCGTCGATGAGTTCATTACTGAGGCTGCCAGATATGGACAGGAAATCGATTTTTCAGATACTGGTTTGTCAATCCAATTCAGAGATGAAGTCGATCAGGATGCCACTGGCGTTTGTCTTGGCGATCATAGGATAGAAATCGAAACGACTTTTTGGGAAAGATTAACAGATTTTGATAAGCAAGGATTAATCTTTCATGAATTAGGTCATTGTGAATTGGATCGTCCTCACAGGAATGATAAACTTGTTAATGGAGAATGGGCAAGTCGAATGCGTGGAGACCCCATCCCTGAGGCATGTAATGCTGTTATAAACTATGCAGGAACCAGATTGGAGTATTATATCAGCGAGATTTTTCTTGACATTGAAGCGCCATTACCGGAATGGCAGAATCGCACTGCGGAGTTTACTGAACAGTTTGATAGAACACAAGAATTTGAACTTGAGAATATTGACGAGTTTGAGGAATTTGTTCCAGGAATCAGCACCGGAGATTTTGAAATCGAAGTAGTTATGAATATCGCTGATGCAGATGGGTTTATCGGTATCCAGTTCATGGGAGCCTCTGATGATTCTCGAGTACGTATAGGCTACAATGATGAAGGATCATTTGCAATAGATAGCGGCGAATTAGTTTGGGGCCTAATGTTTTTAGAAGATAATTTTGATCTTATTCAGGCGGGTAATAATCTCATTACGATCAGAAGACAAGGAGACTTCTATTTTGTATTTCTTAATGAGACTTTTATCTATTGGTTTGACTATTTTAGTCCTTCACGAGAAAGTGTCTCTTCATTAAATGCCGCAGCTAGTGGAGGACCTGAATATGAGCGTATTACTGTACAGCGATTGAATTAGTATATGAGCGTTTCCTTGTTCGATCATTATGAGGTAAAAACTGTACCTCGCATGAAAACCATCATGAGTGCTGTTAGTTTTATCGAAAATCCTCTGCCTGTAATCAACGATGCAATTGAGACTTATGGGCCCACTTATATCACACGCATCATAAGTGGTAAGAAGCTCATTATGACTGTCGATCCTGAAGTTATCCAGCATATACTTCAGAAGAATCACAGGAACTACCGCAAGTCGGACATACAAACGGTATCACTGGGTAAATATATTGGCAATGGATTATTGACGTCCAATGGTGCATATTGGCTCAAACAGAGGAGGTTGATCCAACCTGGTTTTCACAAATCCAAAATGGAAGGCCTTGTTCAGACAATGAAATCCGAACTCGATGCCTTCATCGTTGATTTAAAAGGTAGAATAAAAACCAATAACCGTATCGAAGTAACTGATGCGATGATGGAGCTCACGTTGCGCATCGTTTCTAAATCACTCTTCAGTACTGGTATTTCGCCTGACGAGATTACTGATTTGGGTAAGTCATTCACTGCATTGCAGAGATATATCGTTAAAGAAATTCGACAACCGATATTTAACTGGTACAGGAAGATGTCTGGGGCGTCAACAAGAGCATTGAAGCTCGCCGATGAAACCAAAGAAATCATGCGTCGCATAATCGAAGAACGTCAGAAGAATCCTGCCGAAGCTGATGATCTCCTAGATATGCTTATAAGGAGCACCTATCAAGATACTGGGGAAAAGATGAATGCTACACAGTTGCTAGATGAATCGCTAATCTTATTTACTGCGGGTCACGAAACTACCGCCAATGCCTTGGGATGGTGTTTATACGAACTATCACAGTGTGATAACAGTATCACGAGTGAGATCAGAGAAGAATATAAGCGCATTGCCTCGGAGGGCATCAATATGAGCACCCTTATGGGTGCAAAATATAGTAATATGGTACTGTCTGAGACTATGAGATTGTATCCACCAGCTTGGGTTTTGGATAGGGTAGCTTTAGAAGATGATCGGATCAAGAATGTCTCTATTAATAAAGGAGATCTTGTGGCGATGTATGTCTATGGCACTCACCGAGACCAGAACCTATGGGAGCATCCTGAGACTTTTGATCCAGATAGATTTGGTTCAGATCGCAAGAAAGATCATCACGCCTATGCCTATTATCCTTTTGGTGGTGGTCCTCGCCTTTGTATTGGCAATCACTTTGCGATGCTCGAAATGCAAATGGCCTTAGGCGAACTACTTCGTCATTTTGACATAACGCTTGATGACTCAGTAGAGGTTATACCACAACCATTGCTAACCTTACGCCCAAAGAATGGCATCAAAATGTTTTTCGAAGAGCGTAAGAATTAGAATGATCTATTGTAGGAAGATTAGTTCTGTCTCCCTGCTGTAAAAAGCTTCCTAAAAATCAATATCAAAATCATCAAAGTCAATATCTCGATCTCTATCTCTGCGACCCCATGACCAACCAAATTTTAGGCGAAGACCCAGTACAGGACTGGAAAAGTCTTGATCAGTAAATCCTGGTATATCAGAATTATTAAAGAAACGATATCCTCCATCAATTCCAATCCTAAACCATCGAGTTACATTAAGCTCTGCGCCGATTGATGGCTGTACTACAAAGACATTGTCAGAACCGACACCTTCAACTTCTAAATCGCTTGAGCCAAACTGTACATAAACTATTGGATGGATAGCCTTATCACTATTGACTGTATATCCCAGCAAGAGATCATTACCATTAATATCTATGTCCCTCCCATCTTCATCGATACCTGTGCGATATCCCTGCCAACCAATCAAGAAGTCATTGTTGAGTTCAAAGGTGAAGAAGCCTCCACTACTAATATTGAAATCGTCTTGAAAGTCAGCAATGGAATTAAAGCTACCTCCAAAAACGCCAGTGAGCCGTATGCCACTGTTAAAGACTGTTTTTTCTTGGGCATGGAGCTGAGAACCATATAAAGCTGCGAATAAAAGAATGTATAGATGCTTCATAATAACAGGTTTAAGATGTTGAGAAATAGAACATTTTATCCAAGGACGAATACAAGTTATTGATGGTTACGATAGGACTAGATATTCTTAGATTAATCGATTGATTTTATCGACGATTAAAAAAACAATACGTCAACTTGAGGTGCTTAATTGTCCATCAAAGTAATCCATTACCTCATGAAGGGTCTGTTTAGTGGGATGTCCGTCTTCATCTACAAAGTCTAATGTCAACACGGAGTG
>CAZDHV010000102.1:0-10901 GCA_964505335.1 uncultured Saprospiraceae bacterium
TCATCCCATCCACAGAATGCACCGCTCTGAGCGCCACAGTATACTCATAAGTACGTTCATCTCCCATAACACCAACAGATTTAACAGGGAGAAGGATAGCGCCAGCCTGCCATATTTTGCCATACCAACCATGTTCTTTAAGCAGATTGATATAGATGTGATCGGCTTCTTGACATAGTCTGATACGTTCTGGTGACAATTCTCCTAATACTCTAATAGCTAATCCAGGACCTGGAAATGGATGGCGCTGAACAAATTCATCTGGTAAGCCCAGAGTACGCCCTACTCTACGTACCTCGTCCTTAAATAACATCCTCAAAGGCTCCAAGAGAGACAAATCGAGATAATCAGGTAAGCCTCCTACATTATGATGCGATTTGATCGTAGCTGATGGCCCATTGACACTGACAGATTCTATTACGTCTGGATATATCGTGCCCTGTGCTAACCACTTTATTTCCTTAAGCTTATCTGCTTCTCTAAGGAAAACATCAACAAATGTCTTTCCGATGATCTTCCTTTTTTTCTCAGGATCTGATATCCCGTTAAGTGCAGATAAAAACTCTTCCGAAGCATCTATGCCCTTGACATTCAATCCAAGAGATTTATAACCTGCTAATACTTCCTCAAACTCATTCTTTCTTAAGAGGCCATTATTAATAAAGAATGATGTTAGCTGGTTTCCTATGGCCTTATTAATTAACAGTGCTGCTACTGTCGAATCAACCCCTCCTGAAATCCCTAATAATACATGATCGCTGCCAACGGTTGACTTGATTTCACTGACCGTCTGATCAACATATGAACTTGGACTCCAATTAGGTGTAACATCGCAGATTTCAATTAAGAAGTTCGATAGAATTGTTAACCCATCTGAACTGTGAGTTACTTCTGGGTGGAATTGGATACCGTAGATTTCATTTTTCTTTCTGGGAAGTCGATAAGCAGCTATAGGGATACTTGCCGTATTAGCTATTATCTCAAAATCATCTGGCAAACTTAGAATAGTATCGGCATGTGACATCCACACTTGCGAGTTATCATCAACCTCAGACCACAAGTGATCTTGCACCATTGAGATATTGGCTCGACCGTATTCTCTCTTTTTAGATTTGGAAACAGTGCCTCCATAGTAATCTGCTATATATTGGGCGCCATAACATACGCCGAGAACAGGCGCTATTTCTGCTACTTCGTCGATATTGATATCAAGACGATCATCTTGATTAACAGAGCACGGACTTCCAGAAAGTATGATTGCTTTAGCGTCTGATATCTCTGCTATATCTTTATTATACGGATATATTTCGCAGAAGATATTAAGCTCTCTTACTCGACGAGCAATGAGTTGAGTGTACTGCGAACCAAAGTCAAGAATTACAACTTTGTCTTGAGCTGTTGCTGTACCCATTATGATTCTGAATTTCGATCAACCTTGTTCAGACTCCCAGATTCTTCAAGCTCTTTCATAAGCTTATCCAAGACACCGTTGATGAACTCTTTACTTTTAGCTGTACTATAGTTCTTGGCTATTTCAACATACTCGTTAATAGTAACCTTAGTAGGAATTGTGCTAAATCCTACCATCTCACAGAGGGCCATCTTCATTAAGATCATATCTATAACTGCAATGCGATCAGAGTCCCAATTTTTTAGTGTCGGTTCTATTTGAGCTAATAAAGAGGCATCGTCCTCCAGAGTCTTTGAGAATAGATTAAAACCGAAATCCTTTACTGTTTCGTCTGGAGATTTGTATTGATAGAAGAAGTCCGTCTGCTCTTGAGGCAAGGCCTTGAGTGTCTTTTTAACTGCACCTACGACCACCGACTTATCGTCTATCCAAGTACCATAGTACCCTTCCATTATCTCATTAAACAGTTCATTTTGACGACAGAAGCGATATAGTTCTAGAAGTATTTCAAGATGATCGTCATCCGAACTTTCTTTTGTGATATAGTCTATGTATGCCTGAGTCTTGGCAAACTCGTTATACATAGAGTCATAGTAATCGCTTTGAATAAGCTGATCAATCTCTAAGGGACCTAATGCCTTTTTAAATTCTGAATTCTTATCAAGATTCTGAATCAATTCATTATTAAAGATCTTATCCTTAAAGATCTTATCAAGATCGTTGGGTAGGTGTTTCTTCTTACGGTTTTCTGAATCTTGCTGGGCAATACGTGTAATATTCAATATCACAGCTAGATTGAGCAGATACAAATTAAATGTATCGTCAATTGACTTCCAAAATCTTTCCTTCGCTTCCTCAGGAGTGAGTTCCTGATCTCTGTTCACCGCAAAGAGCAATTGCATGGCTTTTATGCGTACGCTTCTTCTACTTAACATTAATATCTTTAAAAAATGTAATATTCAACAAATGTATAATATTACCTGATACTTCTTACTCGATATAGCTAGCTTTTACGCTATCCCAACTTGGTAATTTTTTATAGTGCCATTTATTTAGGATCGTCCCTTGATCAATGAGCACAATTCCCGGATTGGATCTAACTATTGTTTTCAGCAATATATCATCTGCTAATCCAAAAGATATATCGAGCTTAAGGTCTTCCTTAAAGTCTAAAACTTGTTCTTCACTTGCTCCGCCAATGGCCATAATCACCTCTATGCCGTCCGCTTTGGCAGCATCTACAAAAGGCTTTACGATATCACGATATCTCTTAGCGTAGTCGTCTTTCCAGACATTGTCAGAATAACTCACTGTGCGCTCAGATATGGACTCGACGTTTCTCTTTATTTCATAATCACTGAGGCCATTCACTCGTAGCGTATCATATGAATAGATGGTGTCTTTCATAATCTTAGTGGCAGGCACTCCATCACCATACAACTTATAGGCAACGAGGAAAACAACAGGTTTTTCATTATTGAGTATATCATCATTGATTTGGTAGCCCTCCAAATCTGATATATCAAAATCAGACAATTTGGATTTCTCTATAGTTGGTTCAGATTTTATCTGTTCCAATTCGAATGATTCCTTAGGATAGTTCTGGAACTCCTTGAGATACTGTGCATAAGGCAATTGGAGGTATTCTCCAGTCTCTTTGTTTGTCAGCCCATAATGCGTTATCTGTACATTGGCTTGTGCCTCATCTTCAGCTTGTTTCGCCAAGTATATATTTCTATCCTTTTTGAATGGTCTGAAATCATTTTTAGGGATGTCCCAGACGTAGTTGCTAAAACAATAGAAAGTAATTCCGGCTATGGTCAATGCGACTAAAATGATGCGCACAGTATTATTAAACAACTGATGCATATGAGAAGGCTTAAAGAGAAAATAGAAGCCTGGTATTAACAAGAAGACGTCCTTGAGGAATGAAGTCTTAGGCTTTAACTTGATAAAATCCCCAAAGCACCCACAGTCGGTTACCTTCATGTTAGTGTCCTTATATGCCGCCCAATCTGAAAAAGTGAAGAAATTGACTCCGTCTGGAACGTAGCCCGTTAAAAAGGTAAATCCTGTCAAGAAGGTGAAGAAGAGCACAAGAATTAGAAAAGCCCAGGATGTAAACTTCGGTTTATGTCCCAAAATGAGCATTAAGCCAAGTACGATCTCAAAGACGATCATGAAGACCGAAAACGCAACTACATATTGTGACAACAACGGAAATATAGGCGCAATGAACCCAAACCAAGTAGGCTCAAACGTCGCTTCAAATTCAGCAAAGTAATCTTGCATCTTATAGGCAGTACCAAGCGGGTCAACTGCTTTTACCCAGCCTGAAAAGAGAAACAAAGCTCCGACATAGTTCTGAGCAAAGCTCATAAGTATGTTCTTGTGAGCTTTAAGAACAAATACGACCAATACTGTAAGCAGAACTGCCGCTAAAAGGACCCATGCTAAAAGTGTAAATAAAGTCATCCTATTTAAGTCTTTTCTTCAAGTTTAATTATTGCGAACACACTATAATTTATGATGTCGTGATAGTTCGCATCAATACCTTCTGAGATGAGCGTTTTGCCCTGGTTCTCCTCGATACTAATAATTCTATGCACCTTCATCAAGATGATATCGATAATACTCGATACTCTCATCATGCGCCACACCTCGCCATAATCATGATTTTTATCCGATAATAGCTTTCTAATATTGGCTATCTGCTCTTCATATAACTCTCTTAGCTGATCAGCGTTTAGATCTTTCTCCAAATCATCTTCAGATAATTGGATCAATGCCATGATGGAGTAATTAATCAGCCCATAGAATTCGAGATATAGAGGGTCATCTACTTTTTGGACTCCTTTCTCATCGATGGATCTTATCCGGCTTGCCTTGATTAATATCTGATCCGTGAGCGACGGTGCTCTGAGCACGCGCCAAGACGTACCATAGTCTTTATTCTTCTTTAGAAAAACTTCGAGGCATGCATTTAATATCCTGTCGAAGGAACTTAATGTTGTTTCCATAGGGCCTGTGAAAAGCTGCAAATATACTACTCCCGTATTCAATTAAATAAAATACTAATATATTGATGAATAGAGTTAAGAAGTACGATGGAGTTAGATCATTATGATACGATTAACAGCCCGACAGAGGGCATCTACAAGGAGAAAGGCAGCAAGTTCATTAGCTATGCCTACCCATGTAGAAGCATTGAAGAACATAAGGCTTCGATTGAATCATTGAGAGCTTTACATCCTAAATCAAGGCATATATGCTATGCCTATCGCATCGGTCTCACAGGAGCAGAATTTAGAATGAATGACGACGGCGAGCCGTCCGGAACAGCTGGCAGACCGATACATAATGAAATCTTGAGTTGTGGATTATCTGATATCCTGGTGGCTGTAGTCAGATATTTTGGTGGTACTAAACTCGGCGCAACAGGGTTAATACGAGCGTATAAGGCGGCAGCTGTCGATAGTTTATCTGACATATCACGTGTTACTAGGTATATATCAGAACAACGCATTATAACTTACCCGATTGATATTATGGGTCGACTTTATGAAGTGCTAAAGTCCGAGAATGTCGAGATTATGGAAAGTGTATTCGAACCAAAGCCTCATCTACTCATTTCTTGTAGGAAATCCCAAATTGACAAAAAGGTGCTTGCGATAACTGCTAAGATACATGGCTATGCTACAGATCAGATTAACGACGATTTCAAATCGGACCTCATCACTATAAAACCCGCTGTATGATAGTTGGCATTACGGGAGGCATCGCTTCTGGCAAGACATATTGTGCTGGTATATTTGAGAGTTTGGGAGTGCCAATCTATTATTCAGATTCTCGAGCCAAACAGATCATGACAGAAAACAAACAGGTCATAGATCAGATTACAACATTATTTGGTGTTGAATCTTACTTGCCCGATGGCAGCCTCAATCGCAAACATCTGTCCACTCAGGTTTTCAACAATAAAGAACTGCTGAGTAAGATGAATGCCATTGTTCATCCAGCTGTCGGCAATGACTTTTTTACTTGGGGGCAAAGTCAATTACAATTCAGTCCTTATGTCATTCAAGAAAGCGCCTTATCTGTTGAAACTGGATCATATAAGATGATGGACAAATTGATAGTTGTTGATGCCCCCAAGGAAGAAAGAATACGCAGAGTAATAAATAGAGATGGAGCCACTAAAGAAGAAGTGCTTAAGCGAATGAACAATCAGTTACCTAGTGCTGAGAAAAGAAAGGTGGCGGACTACATCATTGACAACTATGAAGACTCCAAAATAATCTCAAGAGTACTAGCTATACATTTTGAGTTGCTTCTGCTGTCCCATCAGCGGCAGGCTTCTTAACTTCATCGGGATACTCCACCCTGATATGATTTATATTTCGAAGCATCGATTTAAAAACTTCCACGGACTTCTGTAGATCTTCAAAGCTTAGCTTAGAATCTGACAACTGATCATGTTTAATCTTGTATTCTACAATCTTCTCAACGAGCTCATCAATATCTTTTCCTGTTGGGTTTTTGAGACTTTTACTTGCCGCTTCAAGGCTGTCCGCTATCATCAAGATAGACTCTTCCTTGGTCTTAGGACGTGGACCTGGATATCTGAATAGGCTCTCATCAAATTCTTTATCCGGATTAGAATTCAGCTGATTCCTGTAGAAGTACTCTACTCGAGTATCGCCATGATGAGATTTGATAATATCAATAATCGGCTTAGGAAGTCCAGCTTTCTGAGCCATCTTGACCCCTTCGGTACTGTGGGCAATGATCGCACGAGCACTTTCAAAGTTATTCAGTTGATCATGCGGATTGATAGCGCTTTGATTTTCGATGAAGATCATCGGATTATGCAGTTTGCCTATGTCATGATACAGAGCTCCGACTTTGATCAAAGTAGTATTTGCTCCTACGGCATCACCAGCAGCCTCGGCAAGATTGGCAACTTGCAAGCTATGTTGCAATGTGCCAGGTGCATTAATAGATAAGTCTTTAAGTAGTGGTTGATTGAGATCGGCAAGCTCAGACAATGTGATAAGATTTAAAAAACCAAAAAGCTTGGCAATCAGAGGAATAAACGGATAAGCTAACAAAGTTAATACTCCACTAATCGTCAACCACCTAAATATAGTCCAATCAATAGGCGCTTGAGGTTGATATTCGATCAATATCAGTCCGAGATATCCTACATAATATGCCCCTAATATTGAGAATATTGAGATGAAAAACTTATTCCAAGATCTGGTGTCTTCGATCACTAAGACTGCTACGATACCGGCGAGAATCTGTAGAAAGGTGAACTCATAGTCCAATACTGAAAGAAAGCTAGCAATGAGCACAACAACAATATGTGTGAACAGGGCTAATCTATCTGAGAAGAAACTCTTCATCATGATTGGGACTATACAGAATGGGATCATATACGTACTGAGATTCTGTATGCCATCTATGGAGTAGACCAAGAAACTCATTGATAAGATTAATAGCATGATAAAGCCAATCTTCCGTGGACTCTCAAATGTCTCGGGATAATGCAACCATAGATATAGGACATAGACGCCTATGATTAAACATGTCAAGAGAATGAAACCTGCAAAAACAATATAACGACTATATTTATCCTCTTTCTGAGCTGTCATCAGTGCACTGATCGCATCATTTGCTCTACTATCTACGATACCGCCTGTCTTAATAATTTCTTCTCCGGCAAAGATCTTCCGTTTATAATGCAAAACCTCTTCTAAAGATTTATCAAGCTCCTGTTTGGAACTGGTAGTGTTGAGTTCCGCTGTTACGATGTCATATAGGTCATTGTCAGCTACAATGGTGGTTAGCGGCCTCATTGTTTCAACCAGAGACTCTACGGTTATATAGTCTTCTGGACGTATTTCGTTAGTACCAGAATTGGTTGTTAAGCGTAACCTATTGTATAGCTTCTTATCGAGGGTAAGCTCATTTGACCTGATAATTTCCTTGTTTGTTATACCCGACAGATAGTTGTTTAGGCGAGAATAATCATTAGAACTAAGCAAATCTCTATTGCCCTGAAGGAGATTTTTCCACCGACTGTAGAAGGCTTTTTTGTCATTAGCCCGATAGAACAATGGCTTGTAATCTATCTTGAGAGCTTCCTTTTCAGCCTTTAATTCTTCCTCAGTTTTCAAAACAAAATAATCCTTATCCGCAACGACGTTTTCATACTGCCAAGTGTCACCCGGCTGAAAGCTGAAATCATATTGATCTTGCTTAGGAAACAGTAAACTAATTAGGAATATGGTAGCAACGATGATTGCAGGAACGATAAGTGCCTTAGGGCCTCTTGTAACCTTCTTTTCTTCTACTGTCATCAGCGAACGCTAAATATTTTTAGACCAAGATACTTCATCGATCTGATCACAATGTGCGATATATCTAGAACATGTAAAAAAGTAATCCGACAGTCGATTTAAATATCTGACGATTCGATCCATATTTTCGATATGATCATCACAAGCTACAACTCTGCGTTCTGCTCTACGGCATACCGTCCTACATACATGAGCCAATGCAATAGCTCTGGAGCCAATTGGTAAGATAAATGTGGTCAATGGCTGGAGGCTTTCCGTCATTTGATCTATCCAGGATTCCATGTGAGTTATGTTTTCCTCTATAATGGTTGGATAATCGTCCATTTTGTAGCCATCCTTTGCTAATATTGACCCAATATTGAAGAGGTGATTTTGAATTATAATCAGTTGATTAGATAATCCTTTTTCGAGGTTTTCTGAAGATAGCAAGCCTAAAAAAGCATTTAGCTCATCTACAGTACCATAGGCTTCCAGCAAGATTTCGTCTTTAGACACTCGACGTCCACTAACTAAAGAGGTCGAACCTTTATCACCTGACTTCGTATATACCTTCAATGTTTCAAATATTAAGTTTAGCCCTACTGGAATAACTTGCTTAAAATGAAGATTGTTGTTTTAGCTACTTGAGATTGTATTTATGAGAAGGATCATTGGCTTTGATCACATTCTCATTAATCAAATCGCTCTCCACTACGCCGTCACGTAATCTTATAATCCTTGAGGCGTGATCTGCAATATCGGGTTCATGTGTTACCAAGATTATCGTGTTGCCCATATCATGTATCCGTTCAAATATGCCCATGATCTCGATCGAGGTTTTGGTATCTAGGTTACCTGTGGGCTCATCGGCTAGAATAATCGCTGGATTATTAACTATCGCTCGTGCTATTGCTACACGTTGTCTCTGTCCTCCTGAGAGCTCATTAGGTTTGTGGTCCATACGATCACTCAACCCTACTTTAGTAAGAGCTTCTTCGGCCATCTCCTCACGCTTGCGACGACTCTTGCCGTTGTAAATCAGTGGCAATGCAACATTCTCCAATGATGTTAATCTTGGTAATAAGTTGAATGTTTGAAAGACAAAACCGATTTCAATATTTCTTATTTCAGCTAGCTCATCATCAACCATATTACTTACATCCTCGCCATTGAGAACATATCGCCCTGAGGATGGCGTATCAAGACAACCCAATAAATTCATCAATGTTGACTTGCCAGATCCTGATGGACCCATCAAGGCAACATATTCATTCTTATTGATAGAAATACTGACATTCTTAAGCGCTCTTACTTCCTCGCTACCCATGATATATGTCTTAGCCAGTTCGATGGTCTGGATTACACTGCTCATGACTTGGGCTTAAGGAATTTAGGTACGGCTATATAACCATCCTTTTTGTTAGACACGTTAGTCAATGCTTGATCTTGACTCAGTTCACCATCAATTTGATCTTCTCTCAGTCGATTGATTATATCCCTATTAATATGCCTCAATGGTTCGACATTATCGGTGTCTACTTCGTTCAATCGGTCAAACATATTAATGATAGATGATAGATCTGAGCTGATCTTACTTCGTTCCTGAGAGCTTAGTTTAAGCCTTGCAAGTCTTTCCAATTTCAATAGTGTCGCTTCGTCAATTTTGGACATATATTATGTGTCTGATAAATTGAATCTTATGTTCTCAAAACTACTCAATATCCTCGCTACATGTCTAGTTTATGATAGTTCAAATTTTATTTATGTTTACACAGCTTATGTCGGGGTTGTTAATACCCATAACTTGTCCATGAATAATTACGATTGAAGAAGCTCAAACATATCGCTATCACTGGCAACATCGGCGCTGGTAAAACTACGCTGACTGCTAAACTGGCCAAACACTATAATTGGAATCCTCAATTTGAAGACGCCGAAGACAATCCATATCTCAATGACTTCTATCATGATATGAGAAGATGGTCATTTAACCTTCAAATCTATTTCCTCAATTCCCGCTATGCACAGCTCATTAAAATTAAGGATGGCGATGAAACGGTCGTTCAGGATCGTACAATATATGAGGATGCATATATATTCGCTCCGAACCTATACGAGATGGGCCTAATGGAACAACGAGATTTCAACAATTATTTTTCGCTATTCAAGTCCATGCTCAGTCAAATAGATCCACCTGATCTAACAATTTATCTCCAAGCCAGCATACCTACTCTCGTATCACATATACACGCTCGTGGCAGAGACTATGAAGGCAGCATGAGTTTAGATTATCTACGCAATCTGAATGATCGTTACGAAAACTGGATTAAGAATTACGACGATGGCAACAAACTCATCGTCAATATTGATGATCTTGATCTCAAGAATAATCCAGAAGACTTCTCCAAGGTACTTAACCTTATTGATGCTAATCTCTACGGATTATTCGAATAAACATCAGCTTATTCTTGAATTTAGATAACAGTGATATGTATCAAGAGATTCTGAAGACTTGTCAATCAAATAATGCTACCCTCGTAGCTGTGTCAAAAACAAAATCGGTAACGGCCATTCGCAGATTTTATGACCTAGGGCAGCGAGACTTTGGCGAGAATCGAGTACAGGAGTTAGTTGAAAAGCAAGAGTCACTTCCTGATGATATACGATGGCATCAGATCGGTCACCTCCAAAAGAATAAGGTCAAATACATCGCTCCATTTATTCATCTCATCCACTCTATTGATAGCATTGAACTGTTGAAGACTGTTGACAAAGAAGCTGCAAAAAACAATCGTGTAATCAATGTACTTCTACAAATAAAAATTGCTCAGGAGGATAGCAAGTTTGGATTAAATAAGGAGCAAGCAGCAGAAATTATAGCAGCCTCTTTAAATGGCAACTTTAATAATATTGCAATACAAGGAGTGATGGGTATGGCAACGTTTACTTCTAATCAGATGATAGTGCAATCAGAATTCATTCGTCTTCGAACGCGTCGAGATCAGTTGTCGACTGAATATGATATTAGGCTTAATGTTCTCAGTATGGGGATGTCCGGTGATTATAAAATCGCATTAGCTCAGGGTTCCAACATGATCCGGGTAGGAAGCCTCATATTTGGAGGGAGATAAAAAAAGCCCAAAAGT
>CAZDHV010000103.1:0-10655 GCA_964505335.1 uncultured Saprospiraceae bacterium
ATATGAGGTTTAAATTAGGCCTTCTATTTCTATTGTTATTAACTGCAGATATAGCGACTGGTCAAGGAGTTACGAAGGTTTCAGGTAAAGTATTCGAAGCTGGGACAAATGAACCCTTACCCTTTGTTAATATTTCATTTGAAAATACTAGTGTCGGTACGACTACCGATCTGGACGGATACTTTGAGATAGATTCAAGATTTGTATCTGATAATCTGTGTGCTTCATTCTTGAGTTTCAAGACACAATGCCAAGCTATCGAGGTTGAGGGTAAAAATAGAGGCTTAGAATTTTATCTCGAGCCCGAGAGCCTACAAATCGAAAACGTCACCATAGTCGCCAAACGTGGAAAATATCGAAAAAAAAATAACCCTGCTGTTGAATTGATGCGCAAGGTTATTGCCAACAAAGGAGAAAACAGACTTGAGGGGCAAGATCATTATTCTTACGATAAGTATGAACGTATAGAGCTCGACATAAATAACATAACTGAAGAATTCAAGGAGCGTAAATTGTTCAACAAGTTTGATCTCATATGGAATTATCTAGATACCTCTGAAATCAATGGTAAAGTGTACCTCCCGATTTATCTCAGAGAGGTTAACTCTGAGGTATTCTATCGCAAAACGCCAGAGGATAAGAAAGAAGTTAGATCAGCTATCAAAAACACCAAGTTTGATGAGTCTATAGATGACGCAAGTATCACAGATCTCTTAGACTTCTTATATCAGGATATCGATATCTACGATAATACGATTCCCTTACTGGACAACAATTTTATAAGTCCGATATCGCCATTAGCGCTGAATTTCTATCGATTTTATATACTAGATACTCTTGATGTAAATGGGATCAATAGTATCCGCTTAGGATTCATACCCCGCAACAAATCAAACTTTGGATTCACAGGAGATCTATATGTGTCCAATGATAGCAGCCAGCATTTTGTAACCCGGGCGGACTTTGGCATCATTGGCAACATCAATCTGAACTTCATTAATGATATCAAGGTAATACAGGATTACGCACCTTATCAAGAGGCATACATCAAGACGCGAGATGATTTAACTATAGACTACAGTATAACCAAAAATGGAATTGGATTCTATGGGACGAGGACACTGGGTTTTGATAATTTCAGCTTCGAGCAGACCCCTGATCCTTCGGTGTTCGACGGCTTGGAGAAAGTCGTCAATGTCGAAGGAGCCTATAATCGGTCAGAAGAATATTGGGATGATAATCGCTTGCTTGAACTCACTGAAAATCAAGAGAATCTGTATGTGATGATTGATACCTTGACCAGTCTTCCTGCCTATAAACGGCTCGTTACAGGTGTTAAGATTGCGACAACAGGGTTTGTACCGTTTAAGCATTTTGAGATTGGCCCATTGCCCACCTTCTATAGTTTTAACCAAGTTGAGGGTCACAGATTTCGGGTAGGAGGCGAGACCAACTTTGGTTTTAGTAAGAAATGGTTTCTCGACAGCTACTTGGCCTATGGCACACGAGACAAACGACTTAAAGGGAGGCTCGGTCTGACGTACACCTTAAATAGTGACTGGAGGTCTAATCCTAGACATTTTTTTAGGCTCCAATATCAAGAAGAGGTCACTTTCCCTGGTCAAGCGCTACAGTTTTTACAGCAAGACAACTTTCTCCTCTCGGCACGGCGAGGAGATACAAGACGGATGATTCTTGAAAAAGAGACCAGATTTGAATATACTAGAGAGGCATCCAGTTTAGCACTGGACTTCTTCTTTTCAGATAAGACTACCGAGCCTAGGGGTGATTTGATCCTGCCATTCGTTAATGAGAATGGTGAACCGGATTTTCTGGAAGAGCTGCAGACTTCAGTCTTTGGTGTAGGCCTTGAGTTTGCTCCCAACAAGCAGTTCTTGCAGGGTAGACAGTTTAGGACTCCGATTATCAATGAGTTCCCAATCTGGACATTCAGATATGAAACTTCGATTAGCAATTTTCTTGGCAGTGATTTCAACTATCATCGCATAGACTTAGGCTTCTTCAAACGATTTAACCTATCTGTCCTAGGACATACTAATGTGGGTATAGAGGCGGGCAAAATATTTGGAGATCTGCCCTATATACTATTGTTTGTGCCGAGGGCCAATCAATCATTCTCTTATCAGCGGCAATCATTTAACTTGATGAACTTCTTAGAGTTTGTATCTGATGATTATGTATTCTTCAGGGCTGAGCATTTCTTCAAAGGATTTTTCCTAAACAGGGTGCCACTCCTCAAGAAATTAGGATTAAGAGAGATAGTTACATTTAAAGCGGTTTATGGTACACTCAATGATTCTAACAATCCGGCTTTAACTGACGGCATACCAGACTTTACAGTCAATGCAGAAAACATACCTCTTACTTATACATTTACAGAGGGCAGACCATATTTTGAGGCCAGTATTGGAATCTCCAATATCTTTAAGTTTTTAAGAGTAGATTTGATCAGAAGGTTAAATTATTTGGAACATCCAAATGTTCCAGAACTATTTGATGTAGAAGGATTAGGTATCAGAGCGAGGTTAAAAGTTGAATTTTAAACCTTCTTTGGATTATCTTCGCTATAGAATCCAGCTATTGTAAAATCTGCAGGTTTGAAATTTGAACTGAGAAAGAAAAATCATGGAGACCCTGGATCTAAGGGACTCCCAGAACATTATCCTCGACCTCCCGAGGATGAAGATCTACTTTTCTACATTCAGCGCAATCATGATCATGATACTATAGTCTATAAGATAAATCGCAATATAGATGGCCTAATCAATGGTGACCTGCCGATGCATGCCTACTGGATCAAATACACTAAGGGAGGAAAACTTGAAGGCCTAAATCATATGCAATCAAAGTTGGCATATGGCTATGAATCTACGCAGATCTCTAAGGATCTCTACTCTTTTAGGTTTGTATCGTATAAGGATTTGACCCTTTTCATCGCGAGAGATCCTGCCACTGACCAGTTCAGAGTCAATGTAAAGTTGAACAATAAACACCTTTGGTTGAATAACCTTTATGTGTATGCAGTAGAGTTCGGAGTTTTTCCAGATGTTAAGTACATAGAGTTCTATGGTGAGGACTTCAATACTGGATTTCCAATGTATGATAAAATTACTCTTGCAGAATGAGCCAAAAGAATTACGTATCAAACTCTGAAGAGTCGACAAGACTATTTCAAAGCTCATTTATGGAGGCTTTGTCAAAGGTTCACTGGTCAGTACCTCTTTTCGTATTTATCCCCTTTAACTCTTTTATGTTCTATTGGGGTGCTATAAGTGGTGGCATTTCAGTAGGTCAGTTTCTGATGTGGCTACTCATCGGCTTAGTGACATGGACAATAGTTGAGTATGTACTGCATAGATTTGTATTCCACTATCATCCGACTAGCGAGTTTGGCAAAAAGATACATTTCATATTTCATGGCATACACCATGATTATCCGAGGGATCGTCTGAGATTAGTGATGCCCCCATCGGTTAGCATACCTTTGGCAACATTATTTTTTCTCTTGTTTAGGACGTTTATTCCTGCGCCCCAGTTATATATATTCTTTGGTGCATTCCTTACCGGTTACTTAATCTATGATATGTTTCATTATGCCATACATCACGTAGAAGTCAAAGGGAAATTATGGAATGTGCTGAAAACACATCACTTAAAGCACCATTATAATGACCCAAACAAAGGTTTTGGCGTCAGTAGCCCAATTTGGGATGTAATAGTTGGATCAAATTTTGATGAAAAAAATTGAAACCTTATTTTACTCAATAATACACTGCGACAGCATTACAATATGGATTTAGCAATTGTAATGCGCTATATTCGCAGCTTTTTTGTAGGACAGCCAGATAAATCACACTACTATGCTAAAAGAAAGAATGCAAGCCTACGACGTACCCCAGAAGATTCAGTCTATGGGCGTATATCCATACTTCAGGACTATAGAGTCTGAACAAGATACTGTTGTAAAAATCAATGGCGAGGACGTTTTGATGTTCGGCTCCAATAGTTATTTGGGGCTCACAACACATCCTAAATTAAAAGAAGCCTCTAAAGCCGCAATTGACAAGTATGGTTCAGGCTGTGCAGGATCAAGATTTCTCAACGGCTCATTAGATCTACATCTTGAGTTAGAAGAGCGCTTGGCAAAGTTTGTTGGCAAAGAAGGAGCCTTGGTGTTCAGTACTGGATTTCAGGTGAATCTGGGCGTAATTTCATCATTGACAGGACGTCATGACTATATCATTATTGATGAGTTAGATCATGCGTGTATTATAGATGGTTCAAGATTGTCTTTCTCTAAGGTGCTTAAGTATAAGCACAATGATATGGCATCACTTGAGAAGGTCTTGCAACGCTGTGATATAGATAAAGTGAAACTGATCGCTATAGATGGAGTCTTCAGCATGGAGGGAGATATTGCTAACCTTCCTGAGATCGTTAAGCTCGCAGAAAAATATAAAGCCAATATCATGATCGATGATGCCCATGGGTTGGGTGTAGTAGGTGCTAATGGTAGAGGTACTGCTAATCACTTTGGCCTTACAGATGATGTTGATTTAATCATGGGCACATTCAGTAAATCTCTTGCGAGTATAGGTGGTTTTATAGCTGCAGATTCTGATACCATTAATTTCTTAAAGCACAATGCACGCTCACTAATGTTCAGTGCGAGTATTGCTCCTGCTAATGCAGCGAGTGCCCTTGCTGCTGTAGAAATCATGGAGCAGGAGCCAGAAAGGATCCAGAAGTTATGGGATAACACTAATCATGCCATGAAACTGTTGAAAGAAGCAGGATTTGACACAGGACATACGCAAACTCCGATCATCCCGATATTTATCAGAGATGATTACAACACGTTTAAGATCACTAAGATGCTCTTAGAAGAAGGGGTCTTCGTTAATCCAGTAGTCTCCCCTGCTGTAGCCAGCACGTCTGCACTCTTGAGATACTCCTTGATGGCGACACACACCTTTGCTCAAATCGAAGAATCTGTTGAAAAGATTACGAGATGTGCTAAAAAATTAGGCGTGTTCGAGGCTCAAGAAAGTAAAGTGCATGAGGATAGTACACGCTACTGGTAAACTCTTAAAAAAATATATCGACTTTCCTCATGAGCTATACGCTGATGACTCCCAATATGTTCCGGAGCTATATATGGCTCAGAAAGACATGTTCAATAGAAAGAAGAATCCCTTCTTTGAGCATGCCGAAGTAGAGTCTTTCTTAGCAGTTAAAGACGGTAAGACTGTCGGCAGAATATCGGCAATACTCAACCACAATTACAATGACTATCATCAATGTAATGTGGGTTTCTTTGGATTCTTCGATGTTATCAATGATTATGAAGTGGCCAAAACGCTGCTAGATACAGCTGTGGAGTGGTGTCGTGAGAAAGGCTGCGAAAGCATCCTCGGCCCAACAAACTTCTCCACCAATGATACTGCAGGGATCTTGATCGATGGCTTTAATGAGCCCGCTAAGATCATGATGACCTACAACAAGCCATATTATAAAGAGCTGGTTGAGCAATATGGCTTCACTAAGGACATTGATCTGTATGCATATATACTTTATACAGCCAAAGCATCGGAAAGGTCAATACGTCTGGCACAATCCCTTGAAGAGCGTCTCGCTCGACAGGGGATCACCTTTAGAAATATCAACCTTAAGAATTTTAAGGCCGAGGTCGCCTCAATACGTGCGATCTATAATAATGCCTGGGCTAACAACTGGGGATTTGTCCCATGGACGGATGCCGAACTCGATCATCTGGCCAGTGAGTTAAAGATGCTCGCGAGCAAGGATTGGATCTATATGGCTGAAGATAAGGGCGAGCCTATCGGATTTGGGTTGACAATCCATGACGTCAACGAAGTAACTAAGAGCTTTAAAAAAGGACGGTTGTTCCCCTTCAATATCATTAAGCTCCTCCGCAAAAAGAACAAAACTCGTTTTGTAAGAATCTTAGCTCTTGGAGTTAAAAATGAATATCGCCGCAAAGGTATTGAGGCCATCTTCTTCGCGAAGAATATCCTCCAAGCGCGTAAAGAGAATGTGATAGCTGGCGAGGTATCATGGGTACTTGAGAACAATGTTGAGATGAATGCCTCAGCAGAAAAGCTCAATTCTGAGCTATATAAAACCTATCGCATCTATAAATATAACTTGAGCTAAGCATGGCAAAGATCCTGATTACTGGCGCCAGTGGTTTTGTAGGCAGCTTTCTGGTTAGCGAGTCATTGGATCAAGGTCTTGAGGTCTATGCAGGCATGCGCTCAAGCAGCAGCAAAAAGTGGCTTCAAGATGAGCGCATCAACTTCGTAGAGATGGATCTTTCTGATCAGCAGGGTCTCGAAAAGATCTTAATAGCTCATCAGTTCGATTATATCATTCATAATGCAGGATTGACAAAAGCATTAAAGCAAAGTGATCTATTCAGAGTAAACTCGGATTACTCAGTTAATCTTGCCAAAGCCGCCATGACAGTGCCAGGCTTGAAGAAATTTTCATTTATGAGTAGTCTGGCGTCATTTGGTACAGCAGACTATCAGGATGATGGCGTCGTTGGCAACCACAGTGTGCCAAAGCCCATCACCTCTTATGGTAAGAGCAAGCTGCGAGCTGAGCAACAGTTGGAGATAATTGATGGGCTACCGCTATTGATCTTTAGACCAACAGGCATATTCGGACCAAGAGAGGGAGATTTCCTTAACTTGTTTCAATCTGTTAACAAGGGTCTTGCTGTTCAGGTAGGATTCACAGAACAACAGCTGTCGCTGATCTATATCAAAGACTTGGTTCGCATCATTGTAAAAGCCACGGTATCCGATATCTCGAACAAGGGATACTTCGTATCGGATGGAAACCTCTATGCCGGCAGTAAGTTCAATCGAATCGTAGCAGAGAGTTTAAACAAGAAGCCTTGGAATATAAAAGTGCCGATGTTCCTCATAGATGTTATCGCAACTATATCAGACCTCAACTCAAAGATCACTGGCAAACCCAATATCCTCAGCCGAGATAAACTACCGGAGATTAAATCTCGCAATATAGATCTGGACATTTCTGACTTAGTGCAGGACTTTGATTTTAAGCCAGAATATACATTGGAGCGGGCAGTACAGGAGACAGCTGATTGGTATGTTGAGCATGGGTGGTTGTGAGGGAACGGAGTAGCGAGTAATTAGTAATGAGTAGCGAGTTGAAAGTTGAAAGTTGAAAGTTTTAGGTCGTTTGATATGTCTTGGGCGTTTTTGATAATAATTTTCAACCTGCAGTGGAATTTGGAAAAGCATAATAATGTCGAAATCTATGATTAATGATAAGCTGCTGACAGACACCATAGCATTCGTCAAGCAAGAACTTGCTGGTGCAGAGGGTGGGCATGACTGGTGGCACATCCACCGAGTCTATCAGAACACGTTATTACTCAACCAGACAGAAGAAGTAGATCATACGATTACCTTGCTCGCCGCTTTACTCCACGACATAGCAGATCCTAAGTTTCACGACGGTGATGAGGAGATCGGACCAAAGACTGCTGTAGCTTATATGAAAAGCCGTAATGTAGGTTCGGAGATTATCGAGCATGTAGAGTCGATCATAAGAAATATGTCCTACAAGAACAGCTTAGAGGAAGGTGAACGATTTAGCTCGCCAGAGCTGATGGTAGTACAGGATGCCGACAGACTCGATGCGATAGGTGCTATCGGCATCGCCAGAGCTTTCAACTATGGCGGCTTCAAAAATAGACAGCTGTATAATCCTGAGATCGCTCCCAATCTCAACATGAGCAAAGAAGAATATAAGAAGAGTACGGCACCAACCATAAACCACTTTTACGAGAAACTTCTGCTCCTCAAAGCCAAGATGAATACTGAAACTGGCAAGCGCATCGCCGATCAGCGTCATCAATTTATGGAGCAATACCTCGATCAATTTTATGCAGAATGGGAGGGTCAGAGATAAAATATATAGAGAATGGGCACATCAAAGTAGGCACCAAAGACATCGGTGGCGAGTGGTGTAGTTTAATCCATAATAAGACCGGCATAGAACATCTCTGGCAAGGTGATCCCAAATACTGGGGCAGATCTAGCTGTATTCTCTTTCCTACGATTGGTAAGCTCAAAGCTGGGCAGTATCATATCAATGATCAGACCTATCGCCTCAATCAGCATGGCTTTCTGCGGAATGAGTTGATGTCTGTTATAGAGCGTGATCAAGACTATATCGTCTATAGTAAGAAAAGTGATGCAAAGACTCGTTTGTTATATCCATTTGATTTTGAGGTCAGGATGATCTACGAGCTCGATGGTACTACCCTATCTATCACCTATGAGGTCTATAATAATAGTAATCAAGTGATGCCCTTCTCTATTGGAGCGCATCCCGCATTCAATGTACCTATTGAAACTAATCATAGTAGGTCTGACTATCAACTACAATTCGACCAGGTGGAAACTCTGAGGACCATGACGCTCGATGAGGCAGGATTAATCACCGAAAATACCCGTTCAGTACTAACTCAACAAGACTCCATCGCAATCACCGATGATTTGTTTGATCATGACGCATTGATCCTTTCGGGCCTTCAGTCTACGCAGCTTAGCCTCATACATCCTCAGGGGCAACCGGTATGGACCTTTGACTTTTCAGGTTTCCCATACTTGGGTATCTGGTCCAAGAATCAGAAGTCCCCTTTTGTATGTATCGAGCCATGGCACGGTATAGCTGACTTGGCAACAGCATCTGGCCATTTATATGAGAAGATTGGGATAGAGACATTAGATCCTCAACAGAGATTCGCTTGTACGCATAGTCTTACGTTGCATTGATTCTGAACCGTTCATGTATATCAGCCTGTACACCGTTACTACTCTAAAGTTATTAGTCATTCATTAGGAAAATTGAATTCTTTAAATGGGCTTTTGAATGAGATCCATTCAGTCCAATTAGAATTAGTATTTCCGGACATATCCAATAGACTAAATCTTATTTGGTATTCCCCTTTTTCTAAGTAGAAAAAGGCTCCTGCACACATACCATGACCAACGTTCAATTTTCCATTCTCGCTTATTGGGAGATGATATGTACAGACCTTGTTCTGTGTGACATCATATAACTCTGTCGTAACAAAGGTTTGTGATTGATCTTGAACTTGTAATTCAAAGGTAGCATAGATTGCGGGCCCGCAGCCATACCATATTGTGCTCCGATCTGAAAGCTTTGGCATTTCAGCCCACATAGGTTCGGTTTGATCGTCCTTCTTATCAACAATCCAAGATATTGGTTCATAGCGTTTCTCAAGAGAATTCCATTTTCTCAAATCTTTTTGTTCCCAATCACTTAGGTTCCCAATTTTCAGTTGATATGATTTTCCTCGAACGAGACTTTGTTTTGGTTGTAAAACGGCTTGTGTCAGCTGGTATTCGCCTATGCAAATGTCAACTACTTCAAGATCAATTCGATGGTCATCAGTCTGAAGATAAACAGGATATGAAATATTTAAAGAATCTACAATACGCTGACTAAATGAATAGCCTTCAACAATGATGATACTATTACTCGAAATACTTTTAGACGACGGATAAGCCCATAATCCACTCATCGAACATTCAGCAAGAAGATTAATTGTAAAAAAAACGCCAAGAATGGTAATTGTATACTTTTTCATAGATCAACCATTTACTCATTAGATGAATCTTTGAGATCCTTTGGTGCTTATCTATTATTTGATTCTAGTTAATAAGATATATCTACCAGTCCTAAATCACAAAAGAGATGCTTTAAGCCTATCCCACATACGCACTTGGCGTAACACCCTCGATCTTCTTAAAATGTCGAATGAAATGGCTCTGGTCAACCAGAATATCTATACAATCTACTGTACTCGTTTCTAATACAGGGTTTTATGTGTATGCATGCCTCTTAGTAACCCATAGGGGTCTCACAGCTAAAAATTGTCCTTTAGAGGACAATTAAAATGCCCAGCTTAGGGCTTCATCAATCTTTATAAAAATGAAATCAATAGCATTTACCATTTTATTCTTTACTTCTCTATTTCTTTCTAACACTTATGGACAAACAAGCATAGGAGTTGGACTTGCCCGCGCTGATGGTGCCTTTGGGCCTATGGTCTCTTCCCTGCACCTAAAAGGAGATATAGGATTTTCGCCACGTGCGACTTACTTTTTCCTGTCCGGTCCAGATGTATTAAGGTTAGATGGCGATATCCAATTTGGATTATTCGATATAGCTGAAGTGGCAACAGTCTACCCACTTACTGGATTAACATATTTAAGGAGTATGGGTGGTAGCGAAGGCGCTCGGAGGTATATTACTGGAATTAATTTAGGTCTTGGATTTAGAAAAACCGATGGCACATCATATTTCGAAGGTCGACTCACAAGGTTTAACAACTGCCCCGACTGCGATTTAGGATACGAGATAGCCTATGGTTACCGCTTTCCACTTAGCAGATAATCTATATTATTTTTTTAAGAGCAGCTATTGTAAATCTCTACCATAGTTGCTCTTTCTTTTTTGACCTCACCCTATATAGGCGCTTGGTGTAACACCCACGATCTTCTTAAAATGACGTATGAAATGACTCTGATCAAAATAGCCAA
>CAZDHV010000104.1:0-10434 GCA_964505335.1 uncultured Saprospiraceae bacterium
TAGATTCCCCTCAGGATCTATCCCAGATGAGGAAGATGGCTGAGCGATGCTACAATAAGCTATGGTGTCGTAGTGCTTTGATCGGGGTATCTGGAGTATGGCCTCAAGCCACCAGCATGCTGGTGGTTCCTGACTGAACCCATTGTCTTGAAACCCTAATGTTTGTTCTGTTGATGGGCGATACCCTGATCACAGCTGCTCGACACCGCCATATCCGTTTAGGGATGGTGGGTGGGCTACTGAACCAGTTGATCAGGTCTATGGGTATGATGGAGTGCTATTCTCTGATAGCTCGGTATTCATGCTCATAGGTCTGATGCCAGATGAGCATAGTACTTAATGGGTGTGTGCGCAGGCCATTGGGAGGGGGAGGGTCTTGACCCGTGAAATAGCAAGTCTCTTGCCAAGGCTTCGCCTTATTTCATAGACCGAGGAGGGGGGAGCCTACTCCAGAGAATATGAGGTAAGAAAGGTGAATAATACCCTGCGTTTTACAAGTAACAACATCATTGTTCTCTATGATGCATTCCTGTTGATAATTCATAGTCACCATTATTTGTAGGAGTAAGCTCATAATAAAAAGCTGTTGGTGCGTTATAGTCCCCATAGACTCTAACACCTTGCATATCACATTGCATATTATAGACCCTTATGATACCGACCTTCTCGGCAACTGTATAATACCCTTGAGTCGTTTTATTGGCCCTCTTTTAGTTTATGCTCCATATCTGTTATCCATATATAGTTGAGGGCGATATGCATCACCCCCAACTAATATTTTAATGTGAATGGCCATCAGATTTGTGATCTTCATTCTTTTTATAGTCCATACCACAAACAGGGCAAGTGCCTGGCTCGACACTTCCACTGCCTTCGCAGTGCATCGGGCAGATGTAAGCAGAGGTATATTCTTTGCCTTGTTTTTCGGTATCTGCTTTTGCAGATTTATTGCCACATGAGGTTATTGCCACTCCGCCTAAGGAAATTGTAAATAGTAGGAAAACGATTTTGATATATTTCATAATTAAAATTTATAACTGTGAATAGATTAATTAATTAATTAGCCGCTCATACTGAAAGCAGCCGGATAAGCCTATTTCAAAGTGCGCTTCACACTACCGCACTTCATCATTTTGTCTCCGAAGTATGGGTTCTGAATGTTCTCTTGTACTGATATCCAGTCCGCTCCTTGGTTATTATTGGCCATCGGGCAGAACTGAACATAGTATGTATTTCCAATTGTGCCAAAAGCTTCTATAGACCTGATCATGGCATCAGATACAAATTCAAATTGCTTTCTTTGCTGTTCTACATCTGTGCTCCCTTTTATCTTTTCTGTATGGGTTTTTATGGCAGACATTTGTTCCATCCAATACATATGGCCATCCCCTTTGACTAATGTCATATCTACTCCTTCTACTGCATTTATAATCTTGTCTGTTTGCTCGGCTGCAGAGTTGGGGTCAGTATTTACAAAAGCGTCTTTTAGATCCAGGTATGCATTAGCCAGAACATCAAGTTGTTTTTTAAATTCATCTGGTGTCTCCTCTGTATAGTCAGGAGTGATGTCCGACTGTGCCTCTTTCTTTATGGACACATTGCGATTCATCATACTGAGGTTATTGTTCAGCTGTGCAGCGGCATCGATCGCAAAAGCGCCTTTTGTAACGATCTCATCACCATTTTGAATACCCTCCAGAACCTTGACATAATCTCCACTTTGACTCTCAATAAACACCTCTCTAAATTCATATGATGGCACTTCGGTATCTTGAAGTTTCACATAGACAACAGAGGTATTGCCAGTCCAGAGCACAGCACTTCGAGGTACTGATATCGTCCCATTGGATGAGGTTGTTGATGTATTTCTGATATTACCCTCCAGGAGCATTCCTGGTTTCAGTTGATTTCCTTTGCTTGAAGTCTCTGCTCTTACTGTAGCAGTTCTGGATACTGGGTCAAGTAGCGGTTCTATGTAGTTGATTCTCGCCGTGAACTCTTTTTCACCAGTAGATGGTGTAGTAAATGATACACGTTGTCCTATTTTAACATTGGCAAGATCAGACTCAAAGACATTGAAAATCAACCATAATCGATTAGTCTGTCCGACCGTATAAAGTGCCTGTCCTTGATTGACATAATCTCCAAGTGCGACCTTCTTTTGTAATACATAGCCACTATGATCTGCGTAAAGGTCTATTGTTTCTATTGGTTTTCCTGAGGAGAGTATACTTTCTATTTGCGCATCACTTATTTTCCAATTTCGTAGCTTTTGAATACTGGCCTCCTTGATACCTTCCACTTTATCCTCAAACTTCACCGCTGTCAGTAACTCTTCAGAAGCCGCCAATAATCCTGTAGAATAGATAGTTGCTATTTTCTGTCCAGCTTTTACATATTCACCTTCAAAATTCACTTGTAGTGATTCGATTCTTCCTCCTATGTGGGCAGCCTGAGCATTAATGGATCGCTCATCCATTTCTATTGTACCCTCCACCAGGATATCGGTGTTCTGACCGCTACTATTTTCGACTTGACCTACTATGGTGGTTTCTACCTGTGCCAGTTTAGCGGCCTCTGCGCTCATCATTAATATTGCCGGATCATCATTTGATAGGCTGTTATCCAATGGTATTAAATCCATCTCGCAGATAGGACAAATACCCGGTTCGTTCTGTCTAATCTGAGGATGCATCGAGCAAGTCCAAATTTCTTCAGCAGCATTATTAGATGCCATTGTTGTTGAAGGCATATCATCCATATCATGGCTGCTATGATCATGGGTCGATGTCGAACCCATAGCAGGCTTTAGCAACCAACCGATGGCGACTCCACCTATCAGGAGGAGGGCTCCTAAGATGTATATTTTATAATTTTTCATATTCTAATTTCTTTGGTATTTTAATAATGTGGCCTTTGCCAGTAGTTGATTATACTTGGATTCTGCTATGATCAGGTCATAATCGATAAGCTCCATTTCTAACCTCAGTAATTCTTCAAATCTGGTACCTTCACTTGCATACTCTGTACGCATGAGATCCAGTGTCTCTCGTGTAATGCTTTTTAATCCCTCTACTCTTTGTATCTCTAGTAAGGACAACTCATTTTGAGAATATGCGGCGGCTATATCAGCCTGATACATTTCTTGCAGATCTTTGATATTGGATTGAATTGCCTCTTGTTTGAGCTTCTCTTCTTGCCGCTTGGCGTCATATCTACCTGTGTGAAGCGGGATAGATATTGATCCCTTTGGCATGAGTACATCTCGTCCATTTCCCATAAGGTCAGGGACATTGTTTCGACCATCTATAAAGGCATAGTCCAAACCAACTCCTATTTTCGGCTTACGCTCATATTCTGTAAGTTCAATTGCTTTTTGTGAAGCATTGAGCTGATTTTCTAATATTTGATACTGAGGATGATCTCCATTTGCAAACTGTAATAGTTCACTTTGCGCATTTAAAATAGAAGCATCAGATACAACTTCTATAGGTTCTGTTAATGCTCTGCCTGTCCATCTATTAATACTTATTGAGGGTTTTTCTTCGCGCTTTTGTAAAATACCCAAGTCAGACAGCAGGCCCTCTCTGGATCGTTGAATAAGCAGAACATTACTTAGTTTACCCTTCCCTGAACGAACAGCTGATTTAGCCAGATCTTCTAATACATTCAGAAGCTCCAATTTTGATTGGATCACTTGTTCTTTGTCTTTCAATAGAACTAAAGTGCTGTAGGCAGTTCTAATAGCATATGCGATATCTATTTCTTTGACTTGATCGATATTGGCATATACTTCTGCTTGAGATGCCACCATCTCTTTTTTTGCATTGAGTAAACCTTTCCACGGGATCATCTGTGTGACACCGATTTTGAAACGTTGTGCACCGAGTCGGGTTTCTACAGGTAGTACCCCGAGGCCCACACTAACTGTTGGATCTGGATAGTCAGCAACCTGGGCTGCCTTCTCTTTAGCGGAGGCATACTGCAAGCGCATGGCTTCAAGACCTGGATTATGATCAAGTGCCATCTCAATAAATGACTCAACAGATTGAGCTGTACCAGTCGTAACTACCCAAAATGGAAAAATGAATATGAACCACTTATACATGTGAAGTAGATTTTGATTTGAATAGTAATTGGGATTCTTTCCAGAGGCAGAATAACACTGGTACGGTGAACATGGTGATGACTTGAAGCACCATTCCACCAAACGAAGGGATGGCCATAGGTAGCATGATATCAGACCCTCTTCCAGTGCTTGTTAATACAGGCAACAGTGCTAAAATGGTTGTGGCCGTTGTCATCATAGCAGGTCGTACTCTTCTTAATCCTCCAACAACAACTGCATCATGGATCTCAGCTTTGGTAGAGGGCTGATTAGCCTTAAAGCTATCTCTCAAAAAAGTAGCAACAAGTACACCGTCATCTGTAGCTATCCCAAATAATGCAAGGAATCCTACCCATACAGCGACGCTCAAATTGATCGGTTGGATCTGAAACAGATCCCGCATATTAGATCCGAATAGCTCAAAATTCATGAACCAATCCGAGCCATAAAAGCCTATCATGATAAATCCTCCAGCAAATGCTACGAAGACTCCGGAGAATACCATTGCAGAAATAAAAACGGATTTGAATTGTAAGTACAGGATGATAAATATGAGTGCCAGAGCAATAGGTACAACCAAGCTCAATCTTTTATTGGCTCTCACTTGCTGCTCGTAGTTGCCAGCAAAATCATAATTTATACCTGAAGGAATTTCTAATTGTCCATCAGAAATCAATGCGTCCAGATGGCGTTGTGCATTATTTACAACTTCTACTTCAGCATATCCTGGTTCTTTGTCAAATAGAACATAACCAATTAGAAATCCATCTTCACTTTTGATCGCTTGAGGGCCTTGTTCATATCTTATGTCTACTACTTCTCGTAATCTAATCTGACCGCTGGATGGCGTCTGAATAAAAATATTCTTAATGCTCTCAATATCACTTCGCTGATCGAGTGGATATCTAATGCGTATTGGATAGCGCTCCCTGCCTTCTACTGTGGTTGTCATATTCATACCACCTATAGTGGCCTGAATCTGTTGCTGTACTGACTCAATACTTAGACCGTACCTGTTGATCTTTCCTCTATCAATATCAATGAGTAAATATGGTTTTCCTACAATCCTTTCGGCAAATACAGCTGCATCTTTGACCCCCTCTACATCCTTTAAGTGAGTCTCTATGTCGAGACCTACTTTTTCAATCACCTTGAGATCCTGGCCCCTGACTTTAATTCCCATAGGCGCACGCATGCCGGTTTGCAGCATCACGAGGCGTGTTTCTATGGGTTGTAGCTTGGGTGCAGAAGTAACGCCTGGTACCTTGGTTACTTTGACAATTTCATTCCAGATATCGTCGGGTGATTGAATTTCATCTCTCCATTGTCGATAATATCTTCCAGAGTTGTCCGGTATTAATTGTCCGTTTTCATCATAGATGTATTCTCCTTTTTCGTAACGGAACCTCAGCTTATGGCCATCCTCATCCGTCTTGTACTCTGATTTATAATTGATGATATTCTCATACATAGATAGTGGAGCTGGATCTAAGGCGCTATTAACTCTTCCAGCTTTACCAACTACAGATTCTACTTCTGGGATAGCCGTTACTGCCATATCGATAATCGCAAGGTTCTTTCGATTCTCAGCGACCCCACTATGTGGCATTGATGTAGGCATGAGTAAAAAAGAACCTTCATTCAAAGAAGGCATAAATTCTTGCCCTGTATTATTAAAAACCTGAAAGCCACTATAAATTATGAAACCCACCAACAGTAAAAACAAGAACTTGACCTTCAATAAAAGTCTAAGGATATGCTCATAGTAAAATATGATCAACCAAAAGAAGGAAAGTAGAATTGCGATGATTGCAATTACAAAAAAACTGTTAGAGAATAATGATTTATTGACGCCTAAAGGCATCCATTCCTTCGTCAAAAAAACTGCTATAAATAGTGCGTAAATGATATTAGAAAGAATGAGAAAGAATCGACTTCTTTTAGGAAGATAATGATCCATCAACCACTGCAGAATGGCTATACCACTGATTAGTGTTATAATTAGAATCAAGCTATTATTAAAAAATAGAAATGCAGCAATTGAACTTGCAAACACAAAACCATTCAACCAAATGCCCAGTTTTTTCTTGTCAAGCTTTATGCTAAGAATGCTATGTGCTAATGGTGGAATAAAACAAAGAGCCACGATCACAGCAGCTATCAGAGCAAATGTCTTAGTAAATGCTAATGGCCGAAATAATTTACCCTCAGCTGCTTCCATCGCAAATACAGGAAGAAAGCTGATAACCGTCGTAGCAACAGCAGTCAGAACTGCACCTCCCACCTCTATAGTAGCCTCATAGACTGTTGTCATAAGTGATTCTTGACCACTCTTTTGATCCTTGCGATCTATGATACTTTCAGTCAGTACGATACCCATATCGACCATGGTGCCAATGGCTATGGCGATCCCAGAAAGTGCAACAATATTAGCATCTACTCCGAAGTAGCGCATGGCAATAAAGCACATCAGGACTGCTATAGGTAGTGTTCCTGCTACAAGTATTGAGGATTTCAGATTAAATAGTAATAAAATGACAACGATAATAGTAATTAGGATCTCTAAGGTCAGTGCCTCTTGTAGCGTACCTATGGTCTCATTAATCAACTGGGTACGATCATAAAATGGAACAACAGTCACCTGTGATTCTGTACCATCAGCTAATATTTTAGATGGCAGACCGGGTCCAATAGCTTCTATTTTTGCTTTTACATTATTGATGACCCCTAAAGGATTGGCACCGTATCGAGCGACTACTACTCCTCCCACTGCTTCTGCACCAGACTTATCTAAAATACCTCTTCTTGCCGCAGGCCCTAAATAAACTTGTGCAACATCTTTAATCGTGATTGGAATATTATTTCGAGCCACAATCACACTTTCTTCGATATCCGATATCGACTTTACATATCCCAGACCTCGTACAAAATATTCGGCGTTATTGATTTCAATCGTCTGTGCTCCAATGTCTATGTTACTTCCTTTTATCGCTCTCATTACATCAACCAGGGTCAATCCTTTGGATTTGAGTAATTCGGGATTGACATCAACTCTATACTCTTTTGTATATCCTCCAATAGAAGCCACTTCTGATACACCTTCTGCTGACAATAAGCCGTACTGCACGTAGAAGTCCTGGATGGATCTGAGATCTTCAGGGTTCCATCCTCCGGTTGGGTTACCTTCTTTATCCCGTCCTTCTAAAGTGTACCAATATATTTGGCCTAATGCTGTTGCATCTGGCCCTAATGTTGGAGACACACCATCAGGCAATAATGAAGAAGGAAGCGAATTGAGTTTTTCTAAAATGCGACTACGACTCCAGTAGAATTCTACATCATCATCAAAGATCAAGTAGATACTTGAAAAGCCAAACATAGAATTACTTCTGACACTCTTGACTCCAGGTATTCCAAGTAATGAAGAGGTAAGTGGATAGGTTATCTGATCCTCTACGTCTTGAGGAGATCGTCCCATCCACTCAGTAAAAACAATCTGTTGATTCTCTCCGATATCCGGTATGGCATCAACTGATACTGGATCACGGGGAAGCCAATCTATGTTAAAATCAAAAGGTGCTGTGACTATGCCCCACCCTACAAAGAGGAGTAAGAGCAGCCAAGTGATGAGCTTGTTCTCTAAAAAGAACTTTACAATACTATTTATCATTAAAATCTATATCATAGATTAAGAAACACTCCTTAAAAAGTCGCTCGAAATACTGTCATGGCTACATGGTGCTATGATGGATAGAGCGGCTTCTAACAGAATCCTTACTACTCACATTAGTGAGACAATCTTATACCGTAGTACAAGAGATCTATGAATGAATCAAATGATAAAAACCTGATACTGAGCTTGAAAGTCAATATCTGGTGGAGGGGGCCTGTAGGATGTGTAAGAGATGGCCTGCTTTTGGTAATTTACATAGGAAGAAGCCAAAAAGTCAGGACTTATATCCAAATCAAAAGTCAGGTCGACAAAGTCAACAATCATCGGCGAAGTGAAGTCTTCGTCTAAATCATCGATGTGAAACTTTTTGTTCTTACAGCAATTAGGGTCTTCTTCATCTAAGGAGATCTTCTTCATAGAAGAGCATGATGAAGCTTTGCTTGCGCAACTCTTTACGACGTCATTAAAACTTATACCAGCAAAAGCATCCTGACAATAATGTACGTTGACAGAGTAATCGAAAGCTGTCAGAAGCAATAGGCAGGATAATGCTAAACTTAAAATACGATATGTAAGCCTGTACTGATACATGATTTACTGTGAAGTTAGAACATTTAATTGATAGATGTTGATCCAATGTGCCCCCTTCCTTCCGCATTCGCTACAGTCCAGGAGGCGCAGGCCGTTGGGAGGGGGAGTCGAGTCTATAGTAGATGAGGTAGGGTTTGATTTACAACTTAAACGGTCATTTAACAGCAGCCTTGATTCAACTGAATTGGAGGACAAGCTACGGTTCCATAACTGCAATACACACAACAATCACCTCCAGTTGGTTTCAATACCTTTTTGCAATTCTCACATTCGTAAAAATATTGACAGGCATTCGTAGGCATAGTTTCCTCTTTTTTATGTCCGCATTCTGGACAAGTAATTATGGATTCCAAAAGGACTTCATGTTCAGAGATCATATTGGTTCTATTTTGATATTGGTACATACCTAATCCCAACAAACCCAAACCAATTATCAAAAAGATTCCACTAAATGTTTCTAATCCATTACTTAGTCCAATTAATGTACTTCCTCCTCCAATAGCTATGACCAATGCAGGTAACCAACAACAACTGGTCGCTACAATCAATGCTATCGAACTTCCAACAATTGACTCCTTATAATTCATGTCCAATTCATTCGTTGTAATCTAATCGCATTCAAGATAGCTAATAAAGCTACCCCTACATCTGCAAAGACCGCTTCCCACATTGTGGCTAATCCGCCTGCGCCCAACATTAGTACAATAATCTTGACTCCAAACGCAAGGAATATGTTTTGCCAAATGATTTGTTGAGTGGACTTAGCAATTTGAATACCAGTAACAACCTTAGAAGGTTGATCGGTTTGAATGATGACATCTGCTGTTTCGATAGCGACGTCACTCCCCATGGCACCCATGGCTATACCCACATCACTTGCTGCCAATACTGGAGCATCATTAATGCCATCTCCAATAAAAGCGACTATTTTATTAGAATCTTGTTTTAACATCTCTACTTCCGTCAATTTATCTTCAGGTAATAGGTCTCCTTTGGCCTTTGATATACCGAGTTCCTGCGCTACTTGTTGAGTGATGCTATCCTTATCACCTGAGAGCATCAAAATGTCTTTGATCCCTACTTTTTTGAAAGCAGCAATGATCTCTTTCGCATCATCTTTGATTTCATCTGCAATGGTCACATATCCTGCGAACTGATTATCTATACCAACTAATACTATAGACTCAACAATGCTTTCTAATTCGGGAGGTGTGGCTATGTTGAACTGAGTCATTAGTTTTTTATTCCCAACAACTATTTGTCGATTGCTCACGCTGCCATTTAGACCCTTGCCAGCTATCTCCTTAATATCTGTTGCTTCTGGAATTGCTCCTTCTAATAAATATTCCATAATTGCCTTGGCAATTGGGTGGGTAGATTTTGATTCAATGGCCAAAAGTAATCCCATAAATTCTTCTTTGGAATGGTCGCCATAAATCTCTATATCCCTAATCTTAAATACACCTTTAGTCACAGTGCCCGTCTTATCCATTACCATAGTATTGACTTCTTTCAGTCGATCCATATAGGTAGCCCCTTTAAACAGAATACCTTTTTTAGAAGCGGCACCGAGTCCACCGAAATAACCTAAAGGAATAGAGATCACTAAAGCACAAGGGCAAGAGATGACCAAGAAAATCAAGGCCCTATATAGCCAATCTCTAAATACATAATCATCTACAAAGAAGTAGGGTAGAAAGCATACTGCAATGGCTAAATAGACCACTATTGGTGTATAGACTTTTGCCAATCTTCTAATTAATAGTTCGGTTTTTGCCTTCTTGGATGTAGCATTTTGAACAAGTTCTAAGATTCTTGATACTGAACTATCATTGAATAGTTTTGTCGTTTTCATTTCTATTACTCCATCTATATTGATAGATCCTGCCAATGCGCTTTCTCCTTTTAAAAGGCTTTGTGGTTTGCTTTCCCCTGTTAGTGCAGCGGTATTGAGACTGGCCTTATCTGAAAGCAAAGTGCCATCTAACGGTACTTTCTCACCTACCCTCACTTGGATCGTTTCTTCGATACCTACATCACTTGGGTTGACTTCAACAAATGA
>CAZDHV010000105.1:0-10397 GCA_964505335.1 uncultured Saprospiraceae bacterium
ATATATTATAGGGCGAGAAATCAATAAATTCTGATTTTACTTTATGATGATCAATGGTTCTTATCCATTGTTTGGGTTGGAAAGTCCAGAATCGACCTGTCTCTCCTGACTTATAAAAATCGTCTCCATCGTTCTGATCAAACTGCAACTCTGCGACACCTGTCAGTTGTAACGTTTCTCCTTTCTTATAATCGACAAATAGGAGAGCAGCTTTAGGGTTTTCATAAATGTTGCCCAATGTACTGTACATGCTATTTCCAAGATAATCAGGTACGCGTATAAGGCCATTATCCAAAATTTCTATAAATCCAGGATCTCCACCTCTATGGGATGCCTCGATATCTCCTTTCTTGGTTTGTGTCCCAACATAGAAAGTATGTGCACTCAAGATCCACTTCTTTTCCAATGGCCCTAAGGTTGTGCCATTATCATATTTGGTGTCTAAGGTTGTGGGCTGATCAGACAATTCTATTGTTTCTACTTGAATATGTTTAGGGCAACTAGGGTAGCCCATCCGTATGTCAAAACTGAGTTGGTCTCCTTCCTGGCGAGCAGTACCCCAAGCTCTATACCGAGCCCTTCTAGCCGCTTCAAAAAACAATAAGCCAACTGTGGGATTGTTTTTAATATTCTTAAAAAAAATATCATTTCGATTGCTCTTGATTTTCGATAAATCAAATTGTATTTCTTGCAGTGAAGGAGTAGTGATAAATCCTCTTTCGCCGACTAATAAAGACAGCCAAATATTCCCATCACTATCTTCACTTCCTGGAAAAGCAACCACTTGATGTTCTATAAATGGCAAAGATCTAGGATGGAGAGAAGTCTTCAACATCGGAATTCTCATCTCTGCGATCTTTTCTTCACCAGTTATTCTTTGTACGGCTAATTGTCCGCTATGAAATATGTTACTCATAATAATACAACAACTCAAAAAACTAAAAGTTACAAGCTCAGTGTCGTTGTACAGTTCATAAAATGTCAGTGCTATGTTACGTGCAGTAACCAAGCCTTGACATGCAGGTTCAGTATTATAGTCGAAATAGGCTCTCTCGAACAAATCAAAAGCAAAGGGCTGTCCACTGCGCTTATTCACTTCTCTCCAGTGGTGTTTAAGATATTCTTTGAATTCTTCATCCCACGCTGGCCCGCTTTCTGGACGTAGACCTCCAATGATTAATGAGAATGGCACACCTTGCTCAATTCCTTATCGTTGTAGGGCATTGAGTATCGGAGATATACCCCAGCACCAATTGCACATCGGATCACCAACATATGTGATCTCTTCTCCTTCTTTCAAATCTATGGATTCTTCGGCTACTTCAAAATCAGGTATGGTGCATAGACCTTTGATCGGGTCGCACTGGACTTCTAATATTCGGGAGGCATGGCCGACTAAACTGTTTGTGATAATGATGATGACATCATACGTACTATAATATTACAGATCAATCCGAGACATCAACTAATACGCAGCCTGAAGCTGTAGCCTTTCTATAATCAATAGGTTTAGACTGCAATTGACCCCTCTCTCAAGGGTTTGTTCTTGGAGATATGAGTTGAGTCATATTAGGCATGTCAGATGTTAATTATTGACAAATTGAAGATTTTATGAATTGCAAATACAGACCTAAAAAACTGATATTCAACAGTATATATATGCAATTTATTACAGGATCAAAACTCAACTGAAGAACATTTTATTAGTATTCAGGTTAAGAAAGTCTGCAAAGTCTCTCATGAATTGATGATGGGACTGATGGAAGGGAATAGATCATTAAAAAACTATGTGATAATTTTTTTTGGATTAAGGATTAAGAAATTACAGTATAAATTTCAAAATCTTCTCTCCAAGACATACGAAGAGAGAATACGAGAGTTCTTTCCTACCTTCATGCATGAGTTTGATGTAAATCAAGGCGTCTATTGCGAAATTGATATATTGCCAACGAATAAGGATATAGCGCAGCTAACCAAACCACTCGGCAAAAGGTATATGAGATTACGAATCTGATGGAAAAGAAGAAGTGTTGTCCTACGATCGTAAATCCATGAAACTGTGTAAGTAACAAAGACAAATCATGAAGAACTCAACAATTAAATTATTGCTCTGGGCGGGAATCTTAGCAACGATCCTGACTGGCATAGGAGAATATCTCCTCCATTTCTTACCTGAAGGCCCAGGAGGTGAGATCGCTATGCTCGAAGACGTTCCGTTGGGGCGGGCTAGGATAGGACACTTTTTTGCTGTAGTTGGAGCGCCTTTATATTTTGCTGGATATTATGGGCTTAAAGAATTATTCAAACGATCAAATGTAACTTTGGCAAATGCGCTTTTCATCCTCGGTGTGCTTGCCTTCTTTGTTGGAGGGATTTGGATCTCATCGAGATACTTGGGCGCCGTAATTCTACAAAAGAGTAGCGGTACTCCTAATCATGAATACTTTTTACAACAATATGAAGACCATTATCAAGTATTAGTTTGGGCACTGAGAATTGTGGTATTAGGTCTCTCAGGTGTATACGTAGCTCTAATTCTTAAAAACAAACAAAACCTACCGAAATGGTTGGCCATTCTAAATCCTATAGTACTATTGGTGATTATAATATCCTCCCTTGTATGGTTCAAACCACTAGGTGTGCACATTGCTCCAATAGCGATGAATGTCACTCATTTAGTATTTTTTGGATTAATACTTTTTCATTTTTCAAAACTTAACAATCAATCTACGTTATCATGAAAAAAATACTCTTAGCACTTCTTGCAATAATTATAATTGGGGTCCTTGGAATATTATTATTCTTTAAGTCGGATTCTAAAAATCCCTATCCCGAAACTACTTGGGGTAAATTTAGCGGGACATGTGAGGTAAGTGATCTTCCAGCCGATGACTTTGGTAACGAGTTCCATGGTTGTGATTATTCCGTGCCAGAAGATGTAATACCTGTATTTGATAAAACATCCCTTAGTTGGAATAACAAATTTGACAATAAGAAATCATTGCCCCTGATGGGATCAGCCATGATTGATGTCAATAATGATGGAATCGATGAGTTGTTTCTAGGTGGTGGAGTCACCCAAGAGGATGCTCTGATGGAATACAAAGATGGAGGTTTTGTAAAGTCAAGTTTCGCACTACCAACAAAGCCCGCCAACACAACGACATTAGGAGCTGTGTCCTTTGACCTCGATACTGATGGCAAGACAGACCTCATACTTACTGGAGATTATGGCGTGCTATGGTATCGTAATACGGGTAGTGGATTTGAAGCTCAGAGCATAAGTGTTCCTCTAAATGATAAAACCATAGCGGCCTCTGTCACTTTTGGTGACTTGGATCACGATGGAGATGCGGACATGTTTGTGAGTGGTTATGTTAAGTTGGATCGAATGGAAGGTCAGACCATATTTAAAGATTTTAATTATGGAGGGAGTAGCTTGTTGATGATCAATAATGGTGATAATACCTTTACTGATAAGACTGCTGAATTTGGACTTACATATGTGCATAATACTTTCTGTGCAGTTTTTGTAGATATAGATAATGATGGATTCCTTGACCTTGTAGTGGCACATGATACAGGAGAAGTTCGTACTTATAAAAATGAAGCGGGACAAAAATTTTCTAAGCAATCTAATCCAACCACAGGCAAATATTCTTACCCTATGGGTATAGCTGTAGGTGATTATAATAGCGATGGAAACGTTGATTTCTTTTTCTCTAATACTGGAAGCTCGGTTCCAGAATTTTTGGCAAGAGGAGATTTAGCTGAGGGGGATGAATTCATAAGTGAATGGATGCTATTTGAAAACAAAGGAGATTTTAAATTTGAAGATGTAGCCGATAAAACCAATACCGCAGATTTTGAATTTGCATGGGGAGCTTTATTTGAAGATTTCAATCTGGATGGAAGACAAGATCTCGTAGTTGCAGAAAACTATGTGGACTTTCCCCCGCACAAATTATTCAAACTTCCAGGCCGATTCTTAGTGCAAAGAGATAATGGAGTATTTGCGGCAGTTGAAGATCAGGCGAAAGTTGTCAATAAGAACTTTGCAATTACGCCATTGACAAGTGATTTTAATAGAGACGGATATCCTGATATTGTATTTACTAATCTATCAGGTAACTCTCAGGCACATATCAATGAAGGTGGAGATGCAAATCATATCGCTTTCCGATTTGCAGAGAATGCTAAAAACGTCGGTTCTAAGGTATCCATCACAAAATCAGATGGGACGACCCTATCTGATGTATATGTCATCGGAGAAGGCTTGGCAAGTGATCAAACGTCAACTGTGACTTTTGGATTGGGAGCTGAGACTGCTGTTTCATCAGCCACCATAGTTTATGGAGATGGTACTAAGGCAACTATTGAAAACCCAGCTATTAATCAAGTACATAATCTATAATTTAATATTTTTAAAGCCAGATCACTTGGACCAATAAAAATGTACGTCATTTATTTCTGCACCGCATCTAAGTGATCTGGCTTTCTTTATATCGACTAATATTGATCATATATACTAAGGGCTAAACTAACATCCGCAGCACTATATCATTTGTTGAAAAAATCACAAAATGGATTTTAATCAGTTAGAAGTTAAATCTAAGAGATTCGAAGCTGCGGATTCTGTAGAGTTAGGTTTTCAACTTCCTGAAGGATTAATAGAAAATTTTAGGTTTGTCCCCGGGCAGTATATTACTGTGGCGACCCAAATAAACGGTGAACCTCTACGAAGAGCGTATTCTATCTGCAGCGACATCTGGAGCAACGAGTTAAGAATCTTAGTTAAAAAAGTGCCAGGTGGGAAAATGTCAACTTACATCATGGACCAACTGGAAGTAGGACAGCAATTGATGATTGCAGCGCCTAATGGTGGTTTTAAAGTAAATATTGACGAACTAAATGACGGAGATGACTTGGTCCTTATAGGAGCAGGTAGTGGTATTACGCCTCTTATGTCGATCATTCAGTCGACTCTAAAATCTGATAAGAAAATAACTTGTCACCTAATTTATGGTAGTCGTAATCGTGACGCCATTATTTATAAAGAGAAATTTGAAAGACTAAGCCTTGTCTATAAGGATGATTTAAGAATCCACCATTTTATAAGTGATGGCGTCATCGGTTCACAGGATCAAAGTAATGAGTTTATAAAGTATCACGTTGGGAGGATTAACACTTCTGCATTCGACAAAATTATTTCTGAATTACCTGCAGCAAGTATCTTTGGATTCTACCTATGTGGCCCAGGTAAACTTATAGAAAGTTCGATAGAGGACCTAAGTAAGGCAGGGTTTTCGAAAAGTAAAATACACCAAGAGTATTTCACGGCTGATACAGGTGAAAAATTTGATATTGACTTCGGTGACCTCGCTGAAAGGACAGTTCAGGTCCATCTGGATGGCAAAGAGATTACTTCTGTTATCAATGCAGAAACTGACATACTTCGGCAATTGATAGATGATGGTTACGAGCCGCCGTACTCTTGTCTACAAGGCACATGTTCTACTTGCAAGGCTAAGTTGATATCTGGAGAAGTCAAAATGAGAGTAGACATAGGTTTAGAAGAAGATGAAAAAGTAAATGGTTACATACTCACTTGTCAAAGTGTTCCGATAAGTGAAACTGTTGTGTGTAAATATTAAAATCAATTAAAATGAAAATTATCCTATTCTTCCTGATTGTAGGCATCTTGCTTTTTACAATTTATGGCTCGTTGAATCTGTCAATAACAGATTTTCAAAAGAAAGATGTTTGCCCCAAAGTTCTTGGGATTCCGGCATGCTACATTGTTTTTCTATTTTTTGCATTGGCTATGCTGGCCCATGTTCTTAAAGGCCCATTCCAATCAGACTGGTGGTATTACGGCTTTATGCTTGTTCCTTTTTTACTGGCATTGTCCGGAACACTTGCCGAACTATCGGGGAAGGTAGTTTGCCCACGCACCCCTGGAGGTACACCCATGTGCTTTATAAGTCTTGGATTTTGTACGCTTTTAATTCTTTTAAAAGTAGCTGAAACAAAGTGGGTTTGAAAAATTTATCAAAACATTATAGAGTCTGTAACCTATGTGAGGCTATGTGCGGCCTTGAGATTGAGCATGACGGAAAGTCTGTTCATACTGTTAAAGGGGATGTCAATGACCCATTTAGCAAAGGTAGCATCTGCCCAAAGGGTGCATTGATTCATAAGATTCATGAAGACCCTAATCGCTTAAAAAAACCACTTAAGAAAAATGAAAATGGAGAATTTGAAGAAGTCTCCTGGAAAGAAGCCCTTGATTATACTGCAGCGCAACTCAATAAAATAAAAGAAAAACACGGAAAGAATGCTATTGCATTATACCTCGGAAACCCAACAGTTCACAACTTTGGGATGATGATGTTTGTAGGAGAATTAAAGAAAATGCTTGATACCAATCAAGTTTACTCTCCTACGTCTATGGATCAGCTGCCTCATCACTTCATCGGATATTATATGTTCGGCCATCCGTTGAATATTCCAATTCCAGATGTCGATCGGACACAGCACATTATCATGATTGGAGCTAATCCTATTGCCTCTAATGGAAGCATCATGAGTGGTTGTGGTCCGATAGAACGAATAAGGGCGATACAAGGTCGAGGAGGAAAGGTTGTATTAGTTGATCCCAGAAGAAATGAAACAGCCAAGGTTGTAGATGAACATGTTTTCATCAGACCGAGTGCCGATGTATACCTTCTCTTATCCATGTTGCATCTGATTACGACAAATGATTGGATTGACCTCAAGCATTTAGAAGATCATATTAATGGTTATTCCAAGCTCAAGGGGATTGCCAAAGATTATACGCCCGAAGCAGTAGAGGGAATAACTGGTATACCTGCACAAACGATTAGAGCACTTACTCTAGATTATGTCTTGGAAGAAAGAGCAGTCCTGTATGGCCGTATGGGGATGTCTACTCAAGAGCATGGTGGCTTGTGCCATTGGCTGATTACAGTTATCAATATCATCACTGGACATTTTGATAAAGAGGGTGGGGCGATGTTTACAAACCCTGCCATAGATATAAAGCGGCAAAAAGGATTTAAGTCTGCTCATGGAAGATGGCATAGCCGTGTTAGAAAATTGCCTGAGTTTGAAGGAGAATTACCCGTAGCTGTATTGGCTGAAGAAATGATGACTCCCGGCGAGGGCCAAGTTAAAGCCTTGGTTACTTATGCGGGAAACCCTGCATTGTCTACACCCAATGCCAAACGATTGGATGAGGCGCTACCTGAGCTTGACTTCATGTTGAGTATTGATATTTATCTAAATGCTACTACACGACATGCAGATGTGATATTACCGACACCTTCGCACTTAGAAATAGACCACTATGATCTGATATTCAATCAGATAGCTGTAAGCAATAATGCAAAGTTTTCGGAAGCCTTATTTGAGCCCGAGGAAGGACAACTATTTGATTGGCAGATTGTCAGAGAATTAGTCAAACGTATGTCAAAAGATACCTCGAGAAAAGCGAGTTTTTTGCATAAGCACCTTACCCCTAGACAGTTGTTAAATCTTGGATTGATGACGGGTCCTTATGGTAAGTTGAGTCATCCTAAGAAGTGGTTTTCTGGATTGTCATTGAATAAATTAATACAGTCAAAACATGGTATTTCATTTGGCCATATGACTCCTATGATACCTCAGGCACTGAATACTCCAGACAATAAAATAAATATCGCTGATGATATTTTTATAAATAGAATAAAGCAACTGAAACCCGAAGTTCCAGAAACACTAGCCAATAATCAATTTTACTACATTGGAAGGCGACATCTTAGAAATAATAATTCTTGGATGAATAATGTAGAGAAACTCATGAGCGGTAAGAACCGATGTACAGTAATGATCAGTGACAAAGATGCCCTAGCATTAGATGTGAAAAGTGGAGACTTATTGAAGGTCCAGTCTGATACCGGAAGTATCCAGATTCCTGCTGAAGTCACTCCAGATATTATGCAGGGTGTTGTAAGTATACCCCATGGATATGGACACAATAAGTCAGGTGTTAAGATGGATATAGCTGCAGACGAAAAGTATGCAGGTGTGTCGGTCAATGATATTACGGATCATAATCGCTTGGATGAATTAACCAATAATGCAGCATTCTCAGGCACTAAAGTCTTCATTGAAAAACTAATTGCATGAAATCAATCACTGCCCGAATCACTTCCACTACCGACGTGATCATAAGGACTGAAGAAGAGGGGCATACCTTGGATCAGCAACTTATAGCTGTCAATTGGTTTGATACTAAAATAGAATGGTTATATCATCTCTATAATTTTCTTGCAGCAAGAAGTGTCCTTAAGATTGGAGGAAAACCATTGTTTAAGGGGAAGGTCAGTGAAGACCTGGGTTCCGATGATGGGAAGCGAAGTATACTCCTTATCGTCAGCTATCCTAATGGAAAGGCATTCAAAAGTCTTTTAGAATCTACATATTTCAAAATCGTAAGTTTGCTTAGGATAAATGCTGTGAAGCGTTTCACTTTTAGTTTTACCAATGCTGTGGTGCCGCCTAATTTCAATGTTGAAAAAAATCATTATTCGATACATCACTTTGATCAATCTGTAGATTTGAAATCAATCACTCAGCTGCATGATGAAGACAAGTCTGGTATCTGCATTATGTATGCTGGATATTCTTATGCCTACCTTAATAGGAAGAGTAAAGGTGAGAATGAAATCAGATTGCCTACTATTATCGACAATATTATAATTTATGGGTCTGATAAAGAAGAATCACTTCGAGCTATGACGGAGTCTACAGATTATAGAATCCAATTTGAGAATAAGACTTTAGGATACTTAGGAATAATGGAACGGATATTTTAATATGAATAAGGGCTTTGTATTAATTACAGGTGTTTCTACTGGCATAGGATATGATGCTACAGGGTATCTGATAGGCCAAGGGTATTATGTTTTTGGAAGTGTGCGTAAGCAAGATGATGTCAATAGACTGACTGATGATTTCCCAGAAAACTTTACTTGCTTGAAGTTTGATGTTACCAAAAAGGAGGAAGTAGCTGCCAGCTTTGATCTTGTAAAAGATAAACTTGGAGGACAATTGCTCAACGGGCTTGTCAACAATGCGGGACTGGCACTAGGAGGTCCCATTGAGCTGATGGATGATGATAAGTTCAAGTATCAAATGGATGTCAATCTCTTTTCTGTGCGCAACGTTACCAATATCTTTCTGCCGCTCCTCAAAGGAAATAAGAAGCGAGGCATCAAAGGAGGGAAAATTATAATGATAAGTAGTATATCAGGGATTTTTAACACCCCGTTTAATGGGGCCTATTGCATATCCAAGCATGCTATGGAAAGCCTAGCAGAGATCTATCGTAGAGAGCTAATGATGTATGACATAGATGTGGTTTCTATTCAACCTGGCCCGATAGAATCCAAGCTCTGGAAAAAGAACATCGATCAGTATGAAGAATTTAGTGGTTCCGATTATGAAAAGCTACTACGGAAAAGTAATGCTATTATGAAGTCCGCCAAGCATAATGCGTTACCGGCAGAGGTCATCTCAAAGCTGATTTATAAAATATTGAATAAAAAAACCAGACTTAGATTTGTGGTAAATAAAAATCGTTTGGCTACGATCTTTTTTGTGAAATACATGCCGGATCGAATAGTAGATAAAATATTCTACAAGAAATTATTCTAATTAAACTCAATTACTATGTTAGAAAGTCTATATGAAAGCTGTGGGCTTATAGCCTCTTTCTTTGGAACCTTTATAGAAGGAGAGGTCCTCTTGCTTACTTCAGTACTCAGTGCCAAAATGGGCCTATTTAACTATTATTGGGGATTAGTAGCGGCCTTTTTGGGGGCGTATACCAAAGACTGGTTGAAGTTTTTAATTGCCAAAAAACAAGGCAACAAGCTACTTGAAAAGAAACCTAAACTAAAAGAAAAGATAGACAAGTCAAGTGTGTGGTTTGATAAGAGGCCTTACGTTATTATGTCAATATATCGACTGATGTATGGGATGGGAACTGTCATCTTATTGATGGCTGGGCTTAAGGATATGTCTTACTTGAGATTCGGTATTCACAGTGCGATTAGTATAGGGATATGGGTAATAGTTGTCGGCGGGTTTGGATATTTCTGTGCAGAATACATGTTAGCAGGGATTAATAATCTGTCATCGTATAAGTGGTACATTATCGGAGGTATGGTCGTAATTGGACTTCTTGTTTGGTTTTTCAAACATCGACCACATGATAAGTATTGCCTGACTCCTGTAAAGGATTAGTCTTATGTACTAATTGCATAGTATACTTCAGATAAAAAAGGAGAATTCATAAATGGAAATTATTGAAGAGGGGATTGGAGACTATG
>CAZDHV010000106.1:0-6604 GCA_964505335.1 uncultured Saprospiraceae bacterium
ATCAGTTCGGTTAATTAGCGATTTTTGCATGCTATTAACAACTATAGTCATCTCACATCATGATCAGCAACTATCAGGATATAGAAAAGAAGTGGAAGAAGTATTGGCAAGACAATAATATATACAAGGTTGATATAGATACAACCAAGCCAAAATACTACGTATTGGATATGTTCCCTTATCCTTCAGGAGCGGGTCTGCATGTGGGTCATCCGCTGGGCTATATCGCATCAGATATCTTCTCTCGCCATAAGCGCATGTCGGGTTATAATGTGCTTCACCCGATGGGATTTGATGCCTTCGGATTACCTGCCGAGGAATACGCTCTTCAGACTGGTATTCATCCAGCAGTTTCCACAGCTGAGAATATGACTCGATATAGAGAGCAGCTGTGCAACTTAGGGTTTTCATATGACTGGAGTCGTGAGCTTTATACTTGCGATCCTAAATACTATAAATGGACCCAATGGATGTTCACTCAACTGTTTGAACATTACTATGATCAAGCCGCCGATCGTGCTAAGCCTATCTCTGAGCTAATCGCTCAATTGGAAAAAAGTGGCAACCAAGGAATTTCAGCGGCACATAGTTGCGAAGTAACATTCACCGCTGCCCAATGGAATGAATACTCAACAATTGAACAAGAAAACATCTTGATGTGCTACAGGCTGGCCTATCGCAAAGTAGGTTATGTCAATTGGTGCGAAGCCTTGGGGACAGTGTTAGCTAATGATCAGGTGAAGGATGGCATATCTGAGCGTGGTGGGCATCCAGTTGTTCAGAAGGCCATGACTCAGTGGTATCTAAGGATTACCGCCTATGCCGATCGCCTATTGAGTGGACTGGAAAACATAGACTGGTCGCATTCCTTAAAGACTATCCAGCGTAATTGGATTGGTCGATCCGAGGGTTGTAGTGTGTTTTTTGATATTGTGGGTAGCGAAGAGCAGATCGAAATATTTACAACTCGAGCTGATACCATTTTTGGAGCGACATATATGGTATTGGCTCCAGAGCATGATTTTGTCAATCAGATCACAACTTCCGATCAACAAAAAGAAATTGACGATTATGTGGCCTATGTAAAAGCCAAGAGTGAGGTAGAAAGAATGGCGGAGAAGTCAGTGACTGGTGCCTTCACAGGTGCATATGCCATCAATCCCCTTACTGGTAAAGAAGTGCCGATCTGGATAGGTGAATATGTGCTAAAAGACTATGGTACAGGCGCCATCATGGCGGTTCCAAGTGATGACGATAGGGACAAGGCTTTTGCCGAAAAATTCGGCTTAGAAATTATTGATGTGGTCGATAAGAGCAAATACCCAGGTGCCTCACTTAAGGACAAAGTAGGTGTCATTATCAATAGCGACTTCCTCAATGGCATGGAGGTAAAGGATGCCATCCAAGCCGCCCACCAGAAAATCGAAGAAATAGGCAGAGGAAAGGCAATTGCAAACTTCAAGCTGAGAGATGCCAACTTCAGCAGGCAGCGCTACTGGGGTGAACCTTTTCCTATTCTGTACGATGGGAACGATATCGCCACACCTGTACCGCTCGATAAGCTACCAGTAGAATTGCCCGACACTAGTGATTTTAAGCCTGGCAAAGGAGGTCAATCACCACTAGCTCGTATCACTAATTGGGCAAAGCCCTCTGATGAGGTCACCAGAGAGACGGACACTATGCCTGCCGTGGCAGGATCATCGTGGTACTTCTTAAGGTATATGGATCCTCACAATGACGAGGCCTTCGCATCTCAAGAATCTATCAATTACTGGCAGTCTGTCGATCTTTATATCGGAGGGTCAGAGCATGCGGTAGCACACTTGATGTATTCACGTTTCTGGCACAAGTTCCTATATGACAAGGGATTAGTTCCTACTGATGAGCCATTTAAAAAGTTGATCAACCAAGGCATGATTCAAGGCGTGATCGAGCACATCTTGATGAAGAAGGATAAAGACAAGACTATATTTTACTGTGCCAATCTGAACTTAGAAGATGACATAGATCAATATACCAAGCTGTATGTCCATATAGACTTTGTCACAGACTATGAGGCGAGCACGGATACGTACTTAGATCTTGATGGATTGAAGAAATATTTCGACTGGAGGAACTTTGAATCGGCAGAAGTACATCACTCTACTGGAGTATTGAGGTTGCTAAAAGATGGTGATCAGGTGATTGTTGAAGATGCCCCTGACGTCCTCAAGCTATGCACTGTCTCAGAAGTTGGCAAGATGTCCAAGTCAAGATATAATGTGATCAATCCAGATGAAGTAACCGCCAAATATGGAACAGATTGCTTCAGAATGTACGAGATGTTTCTTGGACCTATAGAACAATCTAAACCTTGGGATATCCAGGGTATTGACGGAGTTAGCAAATTTCTCAAGAAATTTATTGGACTTTACTATAGTGATGACAAGCTCACCATATCCGATGATAAGCCTACTCCAGAAGAACTAAAGATCTTTCACACTTGCATTAAAAAGGTCAATGCAGATATTGCCAGCTTTTCGTTTAACACGGCTGTCAGTAGTATGATGGTCTGCGTCAATGAATTGAGAAAATTGAAGTGTAACAAGCGTGAGATTTTAGATCAGTTTACGAGATTGATTGCGCCATTTGCACCATTCCTTAGTGAAGAGCTGTGGTCAAATCTGGGTCATACATCCTCTGTTCATCTGGACATCTACCCTACTCACGATGAAGAGTACTTAGTGGAAGATTCAATCTCCTATCCCATATGCATTAATGGTAAGAAGCGCGGCCTGGAGTCATTCAGCGCTACCGCCTCCCGTGAAGACATCATGGAGCAAGTCAAAGGACTCGAGTACGTCGAAAAATGGCTCGAAGGGAAAGCTATTAAAAAGGTAATTGTCGTACCGAATCGAATGGTGAATATAGTAGTGTAGGTTTTCTGTAGATACATCCATGGGAATGATGTATACAGTGTGGTTTTATTTATTTTATTAAATAGTTGTCGGCCTTGCCTTGACTATTATCAATTGTAGTACCTCAATCAAAAAATACATGCTCAATCGAAAGAGAGTCCTCACAATAGGTTTTGTTGTTCTCTGCACAATGCTACCTATGTTCATCTTAGGTCAAGTCAATGAAGATAAAGGTGGGGAATACTTTGTAAAAACTTGGAAGGTTTTATCACAGCGAAAGACTGAACTCGGTCAAAGTTTGGCGGATTCTTCACGAGCATTTTACTTAGAAGACGATAATGAATATGGTGTTGCTAGACATAATTTCTTGTTAGGTGCTATTGCCAAAATTGAAGGTGATTTCTTTCGAGCAGATAGTCTTTTCACTGTATTTTTAACTGCTGCAACGGAAAAACGAGATAGCTCAGACTTAGCATCAGTGCATTTTCAACTTGGCATTGTCAATGAAGCCTTAGGTAAGTTGGACAAGGCAATAGACATGCAGTTTAAGTCTATTGATTACTATAGCTTAAGTGGCGATAGCACCTCCACTAATTCCGGATTAAATAACATTGGGTCTCTCTATCGGAAACTAAAACAATATGATCAATCAGAGGAGTACTTTTTTAAAGCCCTAAAAATCAATGAGCGCATCAATGACCTCGATGGTCAAGCCACGAACCATGTTAATCTTGGCAATCTATATGCGGAACAAAATTACTTCGACAAAGCTATTACACGATATAAGCAGGCGGTATACCTCGACTCATTGACTAACTTTCAATGGGGACTGGCATATGACTATGAGAATATTGGCAACATGTATGTCAAGCAAAAGAAATATGCCCTTGCCGAAGAACCACTCTTAAAAGCACTCGACATCCGAGAGGTTATAAAAGGTAAATACGAACTGGCTCTTAGCAATCTTAAACTGGGAGGGCTCTATACTCAGCTCCAACAGTATCAGAAGGCTAATCAATATCTTACAACGGCCGAAAATTTCGGTGAGGAAACTGGCGCTTTAGAAACACAACGAGATATCTTAAGAGCATGGTCTGAGCTCAAAGAAAAAGAAGGATCACCGGTTGCTGCCTTAGATTACTACAAACAATATGACAAGCTTGCCGATAGCATTCTAAACACAAATACAACCAATGAGATCGCACGCCTAAATGTCACCTTCGAATCAGAGCGAAAAGAACGAAAAATAGAGTTACTCGGTGTGAAGAATCAACTATCCGAAGGTCGATTGAAGAATTCAAAAACAACCAATTTAATATTGGGACTTTTCCTATCTCTATTCGGAATCATGGGAGCTATGTTATGGCGACTCTACAAAGGTTCCATCAAAAAGAATGAGATCATTTCTAAGGCATTATCGGAGAAAGAGATCTTGTTAAAAGAGATTCATCACAGAGTGAAAAACAATCTTCAGTTTGTATCATCACTGCTTGGATTACAGACGGAACACGTAGAAGACGAAGCAGCTCTTGGGGCACTACAAGAGGGTCAAGATCGAGTGCAGTCGATGGCCCTCATCCATCAAAACCTATATCAAGATGAGAATCTTACTGGTGTTAGCGTGAAGGACTACTTCATAAAATTGATCCAAGGACTATTTGACTCGTATAATATCAAGAATGAGCAGATACAATTAGATCTCGATATTGAGGACCTGAATCTTGATGTTGATACCGTCATACCAATTGGCCTAATTCTTAATGAACTGATCACTAATTGCTTGAAATATGCATTCCCCAATGAGAAGAGCGGAAGAATCGCCATCAGTCTGATAGAACAAAATGATGCATTACAATTGAAGGTTATGGATAACGGGGTCGGCCTACTCAAAGACAAAAAGGAAGCATTGGGTAGTTCATTCGGCTATCGTCTTATCGAAGCCTTCACCAGTCAACTAAGAGGAAAACTGACTGTCGATGGTGACTCAGGAACCTCGGTAGTGCTATCTATCCATAAATATCAGAAAGTATGATTTCCCCAAACCGCCTCGAAGTCTCACTCCACCACTCTCAGCGGATGATAACTCTTGATGCTGGTTGCTTTAACCTCTTCTAACGATAAGGTCATGGGTTTCAACTTCTGTCGAGTAAACAATTCCATTTGATCGGTATAGTGCGGGCTATCTGGCTCTGCAGATGTACCGTATGCATTGATAGTCTCGATAATTGGTAATCGATCAGAACCAAACCTAACGAGTTGGATATAAGACTCCCCAGCCACTACCCTATACGTTCCATCATCTTGTAACTTACCGTACATCGCCGCCAATACATCTGTTCCACCATGGACTGGTAGACTGACAGATCCACGTGTATGGCGCATGAGCTCTGATAATTCTGGTGTTAGCTTACCATATTTACTCATTAGCTCCTCTTGTGCTAACTTGAGTCCATCGATCACGTCAGATTGAGTAATTGTTCCACCTGGATTATATCGTTCATCAGCCTTCAGCTTTTCATTCATTTGATAGAGTGTCAATAAGAATAGCGGCGCCGTTGTATTGTCAGCATCGCATCGACGGTTCCAAGTATTAAGCAGCTCGATCCCCTCAGCGTAATCTGGATATTGATCAGGATTAAGGGACAGTATTAGTTCCAAATTGGAGACTTGAACAGACCTGAGTTCTTGAGGATACTGGACGTCATATTTGACCGTCTTGAAGTCCTCATAACTCAATGAATCATACTGATTGATCAACTCGATGAATCTCAACGATCGATTGTTCTGAAGATTCGGGGATTGATATTCATTTATCTTATCGTCCTCATCAAAGACTGGGTTGTCTGCACCTCCTGTGCTTGAGTAAGGCGTATTGTTCATGTTAAATACGTATCCAGATGCAGGATTTAGGACCTGAGGATTGTCATCTATTGGATTTAGATCTCTTGACCAAAGCGTTTGTTTAGTATTGCCAGGCAAGACCCCGCCCCAGTCATATTGCCCATCTCTTACAGGGAACGTGCCATTGCTTATATACAGGATGTTGTGATCTCGGTCAGCGTAGACGATGTTAGTACAGGGCACATCCTGACGATCCAATGCTGCTTGAAATTCACCAAGGCTGGTAGCTCTACCCATATGATACCATTGCTCAACTGCCGCTACTGCCTCATGCGCTGAAAAGCTCCAAGCAAATGTGCCCTGATCCGTAATAAATGTAGGACCATAGATTGAACTGTACTTAGTCCTCTTGATAGGTATGCTGAGCGGACCTGCAAGCTTCATCCAAGCCCAAACTGATTCCTTCTCAAGAGTGAGCCACTCTCCATCGACTTGATATCTCATTTTATCATTGGGATCTATATCCAACTTATAGACATCCGAGAAATCGGCGTGGTTGACCGTATGAGCCCAACCTAAATATTCATTGGTCCCATGAAAGATAGTCGCACCACCGGGAAATGTGCCACCTATTATGTTCTGGCCTTCATCAGAGATGAGATGGGCCTCATACCACGAGTACCATCCCTCCAACGGTTGGTGAGAATTAATAGCTAAGAATGTCTCATCTCCAATAGTCTTGTTCTTGGAGATAGCAATTGCATTAGAACCCTTAGGGAGGTCCGACTTAAGATCTTTAGCGATGTCTCCATTAAGGATCTCTTGCAAGTCAGTGCCTGCTCCAGAAATCTCAACTAAGCCCA
>CAZDHV010000106.1:6704-10361 GCA_964505335.1 uncultured Saprospiraceae bacterium
CTGAGGGCGAGCATCTGCTCTTGTATCGTATTGAAATCGTCCTCTGCGGTTGCCCATGCAAGTCCATAAGCAACTTGTTCATCAGTGGGCGCATGTATATGTGGAACGCCCTAGGAATCTCTATAGATCGTTATGTCTTGGTAAGCAGTAAGATTACATGCCGCATCTTGGCAAGACGCCACGCTGATAATTGTTGCTAATACGGCTAAATAGAGTTTCATTTATTTACATACTTAGAAGAGGATCGTAGAAAACTACCACTTCCTAAATATACCTAAACTTAAGGCAGGCGATGCGGCAATTGAGTCGGCATTAAAACCACCTCCAATAGAGCCAAAGACCCCAAAGTCTTTATAAATGTCATCAACAAAAAACTTGATAACATATCCTGTAAATTCCTGAAAACTGGTGAAGAGACCTGTTTCAATGTTTGCTGCTGAGTCAACGCTGCGATCACCATTGTTGATGCTCTCTAATCTACTCACATTGATGATAAATGTAACCTTGTCATTGAGTGCTTTACCGGCTTCAATACCATAGTTCAGAAAATCATTATGATCATCTGATCTGAATCCGTATCCAAAAAATCCATAGTAAAACCAATCATCTCCACTTCTGCCCGCCGAAGCCGCTGGTTGAATGGTCAAAGCCCCAACTCCCGTTGACAATCCAGAAACGTCATCTCGTGAACTTGTAGGCAAGTCTACTCTTGGGTTGAGCGCAAACTTCCAAGATCCAGAACCAAAAGTGTATTTAGTCGATAAACTAATATTCCCTAAACTTGATAGCCTGTCTGCAGGCAATGAAGGTGTGATATCGACTGAAGATGGATCTCCTGTGGATGCAAAAATTAGTGGTACAGTCGCTGAAAACGTAAGGTTGTCTGTTACTCCGATCTCTGTAAATGAAGCGATGATAGTCTCTGAAATAAAACGCTCTGACTGGCGGATACCGTCGTCCCCAGAAAAAATGCCGGCGTAGGTCGGAATTGTATTAAATAATATCTGACTATAGCCTTTGCCCTTTCCTTGAGCCCAAGGGCTTTGGGCTGTTGCGGTAATTGCAAATGCTGAAAGAATGATAGCACAAGCTATCCTAAAGACATACATCTTCATTTCTTGAGTTTTTGGGTAGTGATCTTTTTCAATATTGATGTCCCATAAGTACTATGACCTAATCCGCTAAAAGGTTGTGCGAACCAGTAGACTACATCAAAAGAAAAGTCTTCAATAGAAGCTACTCAAAAGCTATAAGATTGTTGGTTGATTTCTGAGCGGTCCTACTTTAATATCTTGAATGTGGTACGCCTGTTGATCTGATGCTCATCCTCAGAGCACTCATCGCAGACTTGACATGCTATCTCCGGGCTTGACTCCCCATAGCCTACCGAACTCAGCTGACCAGTCCCAACATTGGCCTGACTGGCGACATAATCAACGGCGGCCTGGGCCCTACGCTGAGAGAGATCTTGATTGTAGTCATTATCTCCACGGCAATCTGTGTGTGAACTTAATTGAATGTTTAAGGCGGGATTATCTTGTAAGAGCTTGACAAGATAATTGAGTGATGGCTTCGCATCATCACGGATAAATGACTCGTTAAAATCGTAATAGATATTCTCCAAGACAATCTCTACTCCTTCGAATATTTTCTCGATCTCTATCTCAAGATTAAACACTTGGCCATCGTCTAAGTCTTTCCAATCGTCAGCAATGCGATATTCTACCCCATTGTTCAGATAGCCTTCTTTCCCGGCTAAGAAGGTATATACTGAGCCAGTATCTATTGGCAGGAGGATTTGGCCTGATTCATTAGATCTGAAGATGTCGTTGCGCTCTGCAGACGAAAATTTAATCGATGCTCCTGGAACAGCTTTATCCCCTACTACGAAGCTATTCGGATTATTAGCGGCGGCGAAGAGCTTCTCTTTTATAGTCACTTGTAAGAAGAAAGTCTTGTCTATATCAACTTCAACCACCTCGACGATGGTATCAGCTTGAGATTCTTCCAGCTCGAAATCTTCTGCTGTCTTATGTTGTATGCCAACATATATATCATCACCTCCTATCAGACTACGAGTAGTCGTAAAATATACCTTGGCCTTAACATCATACTCCAACGATGACTTGGGTGCTATGATAAATGAATAGTCATCTTCTGCGCTATTAAATGGCTTTCCGATATTGACTGGTCTAGTCCAACTATTATCCGGCTTCAGCGTAGTCTTAAAGATGTCTAATCCTCCCAAACCTGGGAGATAATCCGAAGAATAGAATAAGGTGTCATTCTGCCAAGTCGGAAAACGCTCATTTCCGATCGAATTCAAATATGGTGGCATCAACTCCGGAGGGCTCCATTCCCCATCTTGCTGAATAAAGGAATAATATAGATCTCGAGAACCAAATCCTATAGGATCATCTGAGGTAAAAAGAAGAATTGAATCATTCTTGATCAATACGGCGTCACCATAGTTTACACGTGGTTTATGTAGAATGGCCTCCTCGGCCCTACCCCATCCATCACCATCCTTGCGAGTCATCATGATTTTACAGAAGTGATCACCTGAGTCACTGAAGCATCTTGTGAAATAGGCAACATCACGTGTCTGATTAAAAGTCATCACCCCTTCATTGTGATCAGTACTGATCGGTTCTTCAATCTTAGTTAGTACGGCATCAATCAGATCATAGCTGTAGATATTAGCGAATCCGTTACCGGTCCAAGCATATACATCCGACCGTTCATCTTCTAAGCGGTCTGATGTAAAATAAAGCGTCTCTTGATCAAAAAGGATTGGAGCATATTCAGCATAATTACTATTGATCTCAAGTGGCGCTACTACAAAGGATTCATCCGCAATACTCGCTAGACTGTTCTTAGCAACGGTGCATTTCTCTATTTCCTTGCGAAGCTCATTAGATCGATCTGGGAGAATACGCACGAGCCTTCGGAAACTAAGTATGGCATCATCATAGCGCTCATTTTTCTTGAGCATGTAGGCCATCTCATAGAAGGCCTCAGGGCCATAATCATTTTTAGCCGACTCGATGTACCACTTCAGACTGTTCTCGGAGTCATTGAGGTTCTTGTAAGATTCGCCCAGTAGATAACTCACTTCGGCATATGCAGGATCTTCTGGATCTAAGGATGCCGCTTCATTTTCCAAAAAAGGTACGGCTACAGCATATTGCTTAAGATTATAGGCCGTGCGTCCGTCCTTAACTTGTTTGGTTGCAAGACAAGACACCAGGAGCAGACATAAAAAAAGACCAATTCCTTGAGCGACCTTCATGTAAAATTTTAGTTGTGAACTAAATTAACGGATCGATCAAGAAATTGATCTTTTCAATCTGTATTATTCTTAACTATCTACTCGGCAACCTTAGAAGCTCTTGAAAAATGCTTCTCTGAACTACCAGATCTTTTCGTGATTTTCAACTCATCCGATAAGTCTCTGACTATCGGAGTAGCCACAAATATTGATGAGTACGTTCCAACAAGTACACCGATTACGAGTGCGAAGGCAAAGCCCTTAACGCTACTTCCTCCAAATATCAAGAGAATCAACATTACGAATAATGTCGTCAATGATGTAATGATCGTTCTACTGAATGTACTATTGATGGCGAGGTTAATAACCTCATCTGTACTCTTATT
>CAZDHV010000107.1:0-10043 GCA_964505335.1 uncultured Saprospiraceae bacterium
CTGTATCTAACTCGGACTCATCTCCCGCTGTACCTCCGTCTATCGTGCCGATAGCCCCATCCTCATCTTCTATACCTAAGGCATTGGTTGCTTCTGTGATCTCCGCATTGTTCACCAAGCTCGTGCCTTGGAACGTCGCTCCTATCACTAAGTCTACATCTACTGTAGTGCTCATGCCTGATGCCAAACTACCAACTGTAATTGTATTGTCACTCCAGTCTGGATCGACATTCGTCATTCCTGCTGGTGGTGTCTCGGTGACTACTATGCTATCTGCATTCAACGTCCCTTGGTTAAATACTGTGATCGTATAGGTCACGGTATCGCCGGGGGCAAATGGACCAGTCTCCCCACTTGCTAATACCTTCGTTAACGCTAAGTCAAAGGTCTGCTCAATTAAAATTTCTTCAGGGTCATAATCATCGCCACCTGCAGTGTCATCAATGTCATTATCATTTACGTCCGGGTCAGTTCCATCCTCATTACCAGGTGTACTATCTATATCTTGTTGAGGTACTCCATCGATGTTGTTAGCACTTTCTACCTCTGCATTATTAGTTATACTTGGTCCTTGGAAAAGCGGAGTTACCTGCATGTTTATCATCAGCACAACGCTATCACCAGCAAGTATACTATCTATAGGCATCACGAGATTAGCAGTATCTCCTGTTGCGATCCATTCGGGGTCAGCCAATACTAGACCGTCTGGTATATAATCACTTACTTGAATATCGAATGCATCAATATTTCCTTGATTGTAAACAGTAATGTCATAGGTCACGCTATCTCCAGGAGAGATAGGTAAACTAGTGAGTATTGGATTCAAAACTTTAATTAAGGCAAGATCAAATACTTGGATAGAAGCAACATCGGCATCGTCAGTATCTGTATTTGCCATTTCATCGCCTGGCATACCTGAGCCATCACCCTGTATCGCTGGATCTGTTGGACTAGATGTCATCGCATCACTGGATGTTCCTAATGCCCCTCCAGCATCATTGCCTGGGTCCGTGTCGAAATCTCCATCATTATCAGATGTCACAAATGTTGAAACCTCTCCTAAAGGTCCTGTACCATCTGGATCGATAACCGTGGTGGCTCCGGCAATCTCTGCTGTATTGGTATAATCATCTGATCCTCCGCTTATAGGCTGAACAATCAAATCTATATTAACACATACTTGCTCCATAAACTCAATCGGACCTCCAGGAAAATCAGATGCATCCGTATGATATGTAGCCGTACCATCCATATTATCTGTCCATTGAGCTCCATTGCCCATGGAGAAGGAATAGCCAATCGGTATATAATCAACTATTACAAGGCTATCCGTTGGAACATTCCCTTGATTCGTAATACAGATCTCAAAGGTTGCTGTATCTCCATATGCATATGGACTATTATTAGGGCTAAGTATTTTAGTTAAGGCCAGATCAAAAATGTCAATATTTGCAGGATCACTATCATCCTGGCTGCCGACAGCTGTGTTTCCAGCACTTTGTGTGTCGTTGTCTCCAGCCATATTGGGCATTACATCAAGCTCTTCTGATGTCAAAGGACCTGGATCGGAGTCTATATCAGCTACAGACATACCCATGTCATCCTCAGCGCTCTCGACATATGCATAGTTCGCATATGGATCTAATGTCGTGCTCGGACATGCAACAGCTGGTACTTCTACTACCATTGCGATAGGAATCTGTACCGTTGTTCCGGCTGCCAAAAAGTCCACGGTGGTACGTGTGGTATCAGCGTCTAGTGAGCTCCATCCTGCCAAGTCGTTAGTAGGGATAGTCTCATCAAAAACTTCCATACCGCATGGTACAATATCAGAAATGATTATATCCGTGCCATCAACGTTACCTTGATTGATGACGTTTACTAGGAAAATGATAGTATCACCACTATTAAAAGTACCATCCGCAGGAACGCTTCCTGGATCTACTGTCTTAGTTAAGGCTAAATCAAATACGGGTACACCCGCTGGATCGGCATCGTCTTCATCAGTAGCTGCTACCCCATCATCAATACCTCCCGTGCCATCTCCATCCACAAATCCATCAGCTGCAGTATCGGGACTGTTGGCATCTGCGCCTGGATCATTGGTGGGATCCGTATCTGGAGTGCTGTCTACGTCATCTGCGCCTGTTAAACCTAGTTCGTCTCGTGAATAAGAGATCTCCGCATGATTAACAAGGTTATGTGGATTCGCCCCTTGAATCACTACCATACTTATTTGAAATACAGCTGAAGACATACTGTCTATAGGCAGTTGCGAATCTGAAGTATCTAATACGAGAGTGGCCACATTGCCCATCACGCTCCATGGCGACATCACAGTAGTCGGATCATAGCCTGCATTAATATAATCAGTGATCACAAGACTATCAATTGGAGTATCTCCTTGATTAAATACTTCTATATTAAATGTCACCGTCTGGCCAATAGATACCGCAGATGTTGGGCTTGCCAGTGTCTTCTCTAATGCAACATCATGAATACAGTCTACGACATTTACAACCACTACTGCACTTGTATCCGTGCAGGTACCATCCGAGCAGGACTCATTATTTCCTGTAACTAACACCCTATAGTAGGTGGTATCACTTAACCCCGCCGGTGGATCATATGTCTCTAATGTTGCACCTGCTATGTCAACGTACCCTGTCATGGAGTCACTGCTACTTTGCCACTGGTACATTAGGTTATCCCCTGAAGCAGCAGAACTAATAGTAAATGGATCGGGGTCACCAGTCGCACAAACTTCTTGATCTCCATCAATGACTGGTGCTATGATTTCTGGTAGAGAGATGTTTAGCTCTATTCTGAAAGCTCCACATTCTGCAAATTGTCCAGAACCATCAGATTCCAAAACAAATTGGCCACATGCAATTGTAGAATCAATGGCAACCGAATTATCACATGGGTTGTATATTAATCCATAATTACTTGCATCTTCTTGCCATAATCCTTCACAGATCGCACCTTGACAATTTATGAGCTCTGCTAAGAAAAATTTATCTCCTACCTTAGAAAAACACAGAGTTGTATCAATGAGCTGATTATTATTTTCTGGACAACATTGTTTAGTAATAGCTATGCCTTTCCCTGAGGCATTTCCTCCAGGTGCAGGAACCTCTGAACCCAAATACCTCAAATTTGTATCAAAGCCTGCTATGCAATCATCACTTCTAGATAAAGTAGAAACATAGAGTTGATTCGCTATTTCGCTATACACGATTCCAATAGCATTGGCATAGCCACTTCCATTTTCTGCTGAATCAACTAAAGATGTATTTAAAAGATTCCCTGATGCATCATATTTATATAGAGTTGTTGCGGGACTATTATTGGTAACAATATAAATATTCCCATCTATGTCTGTTGTAATTCCGGCAACTCTGAAAACTGTATTTGTTCCTGGAGGGGTAGCTCTAGCAGGTGTTGGCAAGGGAGGATTTAAAGGAAAAGGGTCAATACACGTCATCGGGTCGTTATCAAAATCCGATGGCTGGAATACAAAAATGTCGTTTGCTGTATTAGATCCATCCCAACTCGAGGTAGCATAAAATGTTTCTGTTCTAGAATCAAAATGAAAGCCCCAATCAAATCCGGGACCTGCACTACCTGTTTTACCGCCGTATTGAAGATCGCAAAAACTAACACTAGAAACAACTTCAGGAACACATGGGTCGATCATTACAAAATCTCCAAGTGTATTACCGTCACGTGAATTATATATCAGATTTCCTTGATAAGATGCAATATTAGTTTGTCCTTCAGTAGTCCAAGAAAATTCTCCAATTCCTGTACCTTCTGGAAAAAGCTCCCCTGCACAATTAAATTTTCTTATCTGTCTACCGGACCCTCCGTTTTCCCCTACATAAACATTTCCATTTAAATCTACTCCAAGGCCATGAGGTGCAGGAAACTCTGAAGAAATGTCACCAGACCACGGAGAACCAATCTCTGTATCGGTGAGAGGTACTAGAGTATCTGCGTTGACTTTATATTTATGAACTGCTTCATTATTCGCTGTTAGTTCGTTTAAATAGATATACTCATCGCAATCACAGCCGACTTGGCAGTCTTGCTCATTCATGGTAACAAGGTAGTCCGTAAAACAATCTCCATCAGGGCATTCACCAGGAGAACTAAATACCCTCACTGAATATGCTCGAGAACCTGTTGGGTTAGATTGTCCTGTTTCAAATTGTATAGGAAAGCTCATCCCTGTTACATCAATAGCATCTTCATAATCAGGATCTCCAGAGTAGCTGCTTCCGATAGACCAATTATATCTATCACCCTCAGCCATTGCAGAGATTTGAAGGTAACCATCACTATTAACCATGCCATCAGTACATGAAGGTTGAATAGCGAAGATCTGGGCATCGACACATTCACATATCTCCACAACTATCCAGCCTATATCATAAGAACCATTGGCTCCTCCTATAGGTGCTGTCAAGTATATAGCTGGTAGTCCATTATAAAGAGCATCTGCATCGGAGTCGTTATAGTCACTGAGGACTCCTTCTCCTGTGTTAGATGCAGTTTGTGTATAACTGTCATCTCCGATGGTTAAAACATTTCCTGATATCTGACTGTCACCAAAGGTGATTATCAGCGGTTGGCCATGATCGAAGTCAGCATCTGTAAACTCATAATGACCATTTGCATCAGTTGTTGTGGTTGCCAAAGCGGCACCACTTGTATCATATAAAGTAACTGCGAGCCCCTCGAGTGGCATCTCACACGGATCCTGAATACCGTCTTCGTCAGTATCGATCCATGCATAATCTCCGATTACAGCTGGAGCAGGATCACATAGCACCTCTAAATCACCTAGTCCAACCCCTTTGCCAAGTGTTGCTCCTCCATCTCCTCCAGAACTTTCGGAGTTATATAATTGAAAACCTTGGACTGTCCTTCGTCCAGTGGTATTGCTAAGTTTGATAATTCCACCTCTACCAAAAAGTCCACCTTGACCTGTTACAGGATCATATGCGATGGCCGTTACTTCTCCAGACTTTGGTAGTACGACAAGTCCACCTGTTACAATCTCAGGGTGGCCAGGGATCCAACCCGGTGCCGTAATACTGCCACCATCATGGAAAAAATCACCAACATAAAATTCACCAATGCTTGGCCAAGGAATGAAATCTGGATAAGTATTATTACTTCCCCCAATGGCTTCTCCATTAGAGTTAGTGCAGTTAATCGGATTCTCTATTGTCCAAGTTCCATCGCCATTGTTACAAGCGTGTAGGACATCTCCACCTGCAAAGAGCGTATATGTATCTGTACTATTCGTATCTAAACCATAATTTTCATTACCAATTTGATAACCGGCTCTGTCGGTCAGACCTATGATGATATTATTATTATCATCAAATTCTATATCATTAAATATTGGCTGTGGATAGGAAACTGAATTGCCATTACAAGTTGGCAAAAACTCGGATGCCCATCCATACCACCCATTTATCGCCGCACATTGATTAGAATAGCCGAAGGTACCTTCTCGCAGATAATCCAAGTCGAAATTCAACACTTCGGTAAAGGTCGAACCATCTAATCGATACACAAAAGCATTCAAGTCCTCTCGTGCACTTACATCATTATAATTCATCGGATCATCGCCATTCATACTACCATCACATAATCCACCAGCATATAGTTCTCCTTGATGAAATGCCAAGGCCCATGGACGAAACTCTCCATCTGTGCACATAGGATCAGGCATAGGATAAGTTGCTGATATCGTCTTGGTGACAATGTCAATTGCATATACTGTCTTATCAAAAAGATTCATAACATAAAGTGTTGTTTCGTCATCACTAATCTCCATATCACCAAGGCCTATTTTACCGACTAAATCAAACGCCTCAACATCATGTGATGGTGACTGATTAACTCCTCTTTCAACATTATTACCTATAGAATCTTGTCCTACATTGATACCTAAATCATCTTCAAGCTCTAACCATAGTGCTGCTGATGCTGAACTTCCTGATAAGTCCATTACATATATTGCGTCTAATCCTCCTACCCCATCAGCGATATGTCGTTTCAATACAGACAGCGCAAAAAGCTCTTCTGTCGACCTCCGATAAGTCAAGCCATATACCGCTCCTGCATCAGAAACATCTGCAACAATGTCTACTGGCCCTGATTCTCCAGTTTGATTATAGCCCCAAGTTACTACCGCGTCGCCTCCAGCAGCGGGATCTCCTTGGACATAACATGTTGTTGCTAAATCGACCATATCTGCAGATTGGCAAAATGCGGCTGCATCTCCAAAACCTATATCAATCGAGCAGGAAGGAGATGTAGTAAACTGTACTTCATCGGTGGAACTAGGTGACAAATAAGTTAAATCACCTTTAGGTCTAAATTCTATACGCCATTCATTATCGGCAATATCACCAGATACATCAAAGAAGTAATCGCCATTCGTATTTGTAAGCGTAGAATCTACGATACCATCACAATCGTAAAGATAGACGCACATGCCTTCCCAACCTCCGACTCCATCATCGCTTCCGTCAAAATTCATATCCATGTAGGCTGTTCCGCCTACAGAATTAGCTGAATTACATTGACCAGATAAATTATAGTAAAAGCAAAAAGAAATAGTAAACAATAGGATTGCTCGGCAAGCAATAAAGGAGTAAAACTTTGTCATGATAAAATTGGTTTGAGGTTTTTCATCTATAGATAGAGCTGGTACTCTATGGAATTGCCTTGAGGGAAGATTGATCTAGTCTTAATACTGTGGACGTGTTTTGATTGTCTCTAGATATTTTATAATCCAAGAGAGCGTCCAACATGTGTTCTTAAGACAACTTAAATCGTACCAAACCTAACGGGTTTAACTAATAATATGAGTCCGTAGGCAAAATGTAGATCGTTGTAGACTCCTTGTAGGGCTCAAACGTAGGAATCAAACCTATATATCGTATGCGTTATAACGCTCTTACGCGGTTTTTTTGGATTTGTGAGGAGATAGCAAATTCCTAAAATGAAGAAAAGGTCTGCCGATATTAATCGACAGACCTTATATCTCGTCATACTAATTCCTTGATATTAGTTATTACATCCTTCAATAATTACTTGTAATTCAGCACTAAATTCAACTTCAAACCCAGGTTCCAAGCTAATGCCACCCTGAGCATTATAGATCGTACTTGCACCTGCTCCTACTCTATTCGTTGCACGGATCGTTTCGTTTGTACGGTATTCCTTCTGATCACCCGCACCCATATCATCACGCCCGTTTAGGACTATCTCCCCTACACAGTTATCGATTCTCTCAAATTGCGCCTGATCTTCATCTATCACTTCTACCACTGGGCATTCAGCAGCATTGTCTATTCTAAATCCAACCAAATTGGTCTCCACAAACTCACAACAACTGATGCTACGTGTACATCTTACGAAGTAGGTATTCTGAGTGATTACGCCTGGATCAAAATCTGCATCCGTTGCACCACCGATAATCTCCCAAATCTCGCCAGAGCCCTCAGGTCCAGTGTTCAATGGATTCGGTATGAAAGGTAATCCGTTGCTGCGTTCTACTGTCGTTCTCAACCACATATGCTCAACGAGATCGTTACAGCCAGAAGCTGTAGCTTCAACTGATTCTGTAATTGGTGGAACATCACATCCGCTTGGCACCAGTAATAATGAACTACCATCGATAGCTATCGCTCCGGCATCAACAACCTGATTACACTCCGTAAATTGGTATGTAATCTCTTGTGGGCACGATTCTTCAAATCCTCCATTCTCAGATAGGAAGGTATATGTCCTGATCACAGTACGTGTAGAGATGAAATCTCCATCAGTGCAATCAGAAGGAATCAGTTCATCTTCTACCGATAGTTCTACGATTAGATCATCGCAACTTTCTCCAAGTAAGAAACCGGCATCGGCCAGATTGTCAAATGGCTCAATAGTACATCCATCGCTTGCGACTATATCCTCCGGACACTCTATTACGAAAGTGCATATCGCCGCCGGGTCAGAGTCATCCTCATCACCTTGTTCATTATCTGTAGTATTATCCGTATCTCCGTTCAATTCTCCACCATTATCATTACTGACCTCATCATCTGGAGTACTATCCACATCAAAACCACTAATATTGACTCCGTTAATGTTAAACACTTGTCCGATCTCCGCAATATTAGTAAGTCCCTCTGTAGAAAGGTTTTCACCATTCAATACCAATAGAATCTCTACTTGAGTAGCTTCCCCTATACCTAAGACATCGTCAAATACGAAACTTGCCGTATTGTCAGCATCAACAGTCCAATTTGGATTAGACGCTGCATCAAAGTCAAATGCTGCAGGAATGAAGTCATAGATCAGGATATCCGTACCTGGCACATTCCCTTGATTGAATATTGTAATTGTAAATGGTACTAGGTCTCCAACAAAGAATGGCCCATCAGACTCAACAGTCTTGATCAAGGCAAAGTCTACGATCTCCACTAACGCAGGATCACTATTGTCTTCATCAGTTCCTGGATTTGTATCTCCTACTGCTCCAGTACCATCACCATCAACTACATCATCACTTGCCGTTTCAACAGCTCCACCAGCATCATTGAATGGATTCATGTCAGCCGGGCTGTCAAAATCTAAGTCTGAAATATCATTGCCTGCAAGATCTGTAAGCGCTCCAATCTCAGCCACATTGGTATAAGTTGAACCACTCACTTCTTGTACTTCCAGAACAGTTAATGTAATCGTACGTGTGACTGTCGCTCCTGGATTAACAACATCCGAAATTAAAGTACTATACGTATCTCCAAATGCCGTCGTCTCTGTAAATGACCATGCAGGGTTCAGTGCTGGGCTAAAACTAAATCCTTCAGGAACATAGTCATGAACTAATATATTAGCCGCAGGTACTGTACCCTGATTTACCACAGTTATTAAGAACTCTACCTCATCACCAAAGTTATATGGACCGGGCGTAACAATAGTCTTAATCAAAGCCAGATCTACAATAGAGATCGGTACCAACGCTGGATCCTGATCATCACCACCATTTGTGTCTGCTATATCATCATCGTTTGCTAAATCATCTGGTGTAGCATTATCGCCAGGGGTACTATCTACATCTATGGCGTCTGGTCCACCGGGAACATCACTACCTCCAGTAATCTCCGCATCATTCACTAAGCTTGCACCCGTGAAGTTAGCATCGATAAATGAACGCACTCTTATAGTTCGTGATTCTCCCGCTGGTACAAATGCAATTGTGAAATCACCAGGAGCATTTTGTGTCGCTCCAATAGCCGCGCCTCCCAACAAGGTAGGCAAACTTAGGCCTGCTGGGGCATCATCTATTATGTCAACATCATAGGCATCGACAGTGCCTTGATTTTCAATGGTGATATAAAATTGTACCTGATCGCCCGGAGCAAAAGGCCCTGGAGTTTGGTCAGTATTAATCACCTTAGTCAACGCTAGATCATAGAATTGTGACACAGGCACTAAAGCTGGATCTTGATCATCACCGCCATTCGTATCTGCTGTATCATTATCGTTTGCTAAGTCATCTGGCGTAGCGTCATCGCCAGGCGTACTGTCTACATCTGTAGCATCAGGTCCACCATCTACATCACTACCGCCAGTGATCTCCGCATTATTCACTAAGCTCGTGCCCATAAAGGTCGCATCAATCGATGAAGTAAGCTCTATACTTACATTGCCACCTGCAGGGACAAAATCAATCGTAAAGTCACCTGGTGCATTTTGAACAACGCCACTCTGAGCTAACAATGTAGGTATACTCAAGCCTACTGGAGCATCATCCATAACGTCTACATCATACGCATCTACCGTACCTTGATTAAAGACTGTAATCGTAAACTGTACAGGAGACCCTGGTGCATATGGCCCGGGTGTCGCTGTAGTATTGATCGCCTTAGTTAAGGCTAAGTCAAACACTTGTAATACAGGTACCAAGGCTGGATCCTGATCATCACCACCATTCGTGTCGGCTGTATCATTATCATTCGCTA
>CAZDHV010000108.1:0-5124 GCA_964505335.1 uncultured Saprospiraceae bacterium
GGCGTTGGACCTGTGATATTAAATTGGAAGACGCCACTATCGGCTTTAATAGCCGTTGGGTCTTTCTTGATAAATTTTTTGATGTTCTCAAAGAACTTATCTGAAGCTGGCTTGCCTTTTTTCTTCTTTTTGTCTGCTACTTTCTTATAGTTTAAGATGTGTTCTTCCAGTTCATTGGCTGACTCCAGGACATATCTGTTGAACTCATCTATATCTGGCATGGATCGAGCGTCTGAGGTAGAACTAATTGTAAGCTGACCATTGTAGCTGAATATGACTACCATCAGTCCCATGCCGTCAATGATAGGCGCTGTACCCATTACAGAAACCAGCTTATGCTTATTGATATACAGCGGCACCTGTGGTCCTGGTACATTAGTAATGACGAGATTGAATACAGGATTATGCGCCTTTGCCATGTGATAGCGAGAGTACATCTTAGCCGCTTGATTGGCAATACCAAAAGGAACTGCCTCAGCGAGATTACTCAATGATTTGGCACCAAGGGCATTGTTATAGGTTTTACCTCGTATTGCATTGGCCTGTATGGCCTCGAGTCTTTCTATAGGATCTTCGATATTGCTTGCTAGTTGTACCAGCATTGCTGATAGCTTATTGCCGTCGGCAGACTTATCGCTTTTAGCTCGATTAGATATCGGCACCATAGCAACAAGTGGCTTCAATGGGAGTTTGTCCTTTCCTACGAGATATTTGTGTAGCGCACCTGCACAGATACTTAGTATGACATCATTGAGGGTGCATCCCATGATGGACTTGAGCTGGCGGACCCGGTCAAATTCCAATATTGTAGTATTCCATTTTCTGGAAGCGGAAATAATTCCATTAAATGGTGTAGCAGGAGCGGTAAATGGCGCCGTAGGCATGTCCATTCTCTTCACCCTGGTTAGCACTCCTGCTTTAATGGTCGAAGTGATGGTCTCTGTGACAATCTTAGGCAGCTTAAGTGGATTTTTAGCAAAGCTGATGGCGCTCTTATAGATCAATTTTAATTCATTTGGCAAGGGTTCTGGTTTGAACGGCTTAGGTGCAGGTGGTTCTTTGTCTGACGGTGCGAGATCGAATAGCACCGCCATCATTCCGGCGCCGGCCATTCCATCAATAGCTACATGATGCACTTTTGCGATCACAGCGACGCTTCCCTTAGGAACTTGAGAAACGGTGTCTAAACCTTCGACAAAAGTATAGCTCCAAAGTGGTCTGGTTTTGTCCAAAGGTTCTGAGAAGATACTTGACGCTAAGGCCCTAAGTTCCGCCCATCCTCCAGGTGCAGGTAGGGCTACATGTTGCAAGTGTAGTGATATGTCGAAGTTAGGATCATCCACCCAATACGGATAGTCCACTCCTAAGGGGACATCCATCAAACGCTTGCGAAGCTTAGGGAGCATATGTAGACGAGACGCAATGATTTTTTTGAAGGTGTCAAATTTTAAATCGCCCTCTATTATGGCCACAGAACCGATGTGCATCGGACTGGTCGGTGACTCTCCATATAGGAAAGTAGCATCCATGCCGCTGACGCCCTCGATATCATCAACATCTATTCGATCTAAAAACTCCTTGATCATTTCTTTGCGTTCTAAGGTGATGTAAGAATGTAACTTAATGATAGTGAATTCTGGCGAGTCCGCCGCTAAGCGAGAATGGATATAAAGTCCGTTATCGTCCGTTGGCTGTCTTACAAATCGCATGATTTAACAAATCCTTACATCTCAATACCTTTTCAGACTGATAGTAGTTTTTATCTTTAGAACTTTCAAATTCAAAACAAGAAAAATATGTTGAAAATGAGATACTATGTGTTGATGCTGATCACGGTGATGCTGATGAGTGTATCTTCAATTACAGCCCAAGATGCTCCTACTGCAGCAGGAACATACAACGAGGGACTAAGCATGCTCAAAGCTAAGGACTATGAAAATGGCTTAGCTAAAATGGAAATGGCCTTGGAATTGGCTATGGCAGCTGAAAATGAACAGATCATTGGACTAGCGAAGAAGAACGGTGCAGTTGCTGCATACAACTTAGGCAATGGTAAAAGAAAAGCTGGTGATCACGCTGGCGCTATAGCGCTATATAATAAAGGGATTGAACTCAATCCAAACTACTCTTCTAATTATGAGGGCATCGGTAGGGCAGAAGAAGCCAAAGGAGAGAAGGTCAAAGCTGTCAATAGCTATATTATGGCTGCTAAAAAGGCAGATGCCGAAGGCAAGGCCGATAAGGTGTCAAGCAGATATAAGAAAGCTGAAGTACTCATAGGAAAAACTTATGTGGCTAAAGATTACGATACTGCTATTGGCATGGCACAAGCGTATATTGCTGATGCACCAGCAAATGCGGACGTCAACTATTATCTATCAAGATCTTTTGGTGCGATGGAGAAGTATACCGAGGGAATCGCAGCAATGAGAAAAGCTGTTGAACTGAAAGGAGGTACTGTTCCGGATAAGTATACGTTTTACTTAGCTGAGCAGTTAGAGAAATCTGGCAATGGAGCAGAGGCAAAGACGCTTTACTCTAAGGTGACTGAAGAAAAATATAAAGCACAAGCTGAATATAGAGCTAGTCAACTGTAAGAGATCAGGTCTCGATAAAAACAGAAGAACACTATAATTAAAGCCTCAGCTTACGCTGGGGCTTTTTTAATTTATGCCATTTAAGTTTTAGAATTTCGCCTGAGATTCTTTGCTCGAAATTGTTAAGAATAAGGCGTAAAACGCATACATAGCAGTTGCTATGGCGAGCATTTTCAACACAGATATTGACAATTTCTGAAATAAGATTAGTGATATTTAGGGTTTAAATGGTATTACAGCGACGGATAAAAGAGGACATCGGTGAGGACGTTCTCTGGTTCGAATGGCTGCCAGTTTTCCTCACGATAGCTTAGTCTATCTGCGATGATGTTTAATACAGTTGGATTAACTCCAAGACCTAAGTGGCTACCTCTTACTTCGATGTTTTGAATGAGAGGACTCTCGCACTTCTCATAACATACCTCCCACGGTACGATACCGTCTTGCTTAGTGTATATCGCCGTGAATGGCACTTTAGGTGGAACTGGAATATCAGCCAGTAATTTGGGATCAACATTTTGCGTGCCTTTGCCTACAGTAATAATGTTATGCAGCCAGCGAGCATTATTCTGTTCAGTCACTCCGGCAAAAGGAGAACCCATAGTAATAACCTGTCTGATCAAGTCTGGTACCTCTTTGGCAATCTGTCGGGCGTAGATTCCTCCTAAGCTCCAACCTATCAAACTTACCTTCATTCCACTTTCTTCATGAAGTTCACGAATTCTATTAATCAGGAGCTCAATGTATTCTACCTTGGCAAAGTTTCTACCGATTTCCCAACCATGGGCATCATAGCCCAGCTTCTTGAGGTATTTCTTCAGTGGCTTATTAGATGAGTCCGTTGCCATAAAGCCTGGCAATAGCAGGACTGGATGACCATCACCTGATCCCTTCTTGTGCCTATCTAAGAATCTAAACGGGATATTAGTGCTCCACTCAAATAGTGCACGTCCAGTTTCAGTTGCAAGCCAAAATAGAGATGGCTTCTTCACAGCTATAAGAGTCTCTGCCGATGTGGACATATGTTTTAGATTTTGTGGTTAGGTTGTAGTTCTAATATTCTAATAGTCCTGATACGGTTGCACAATGTATAGTTAGTTCCAATTTATACAAGGGTGTTTTTTGATATCGCAAATTAAAAAAGCCGAAGGATACTCCCATTAAGGCGTATTCTCCGGCAGCCTTAAAAGTGTTATTTAAGGTTTGTCTTCGACTAATTTTTGCTCACTAATGCAGAAAACCTTTTTCTACCGTAAGTGAATTGACCTTTAAGTGATTCTAATGTGTCAAATACGATATCCTGCTGCTTTGAAGCCAATTTGATGCCGCCTTCGATAGCTTTTGTTGCGATACCTTGCCATTGCTCAGTTCTTGCAATAGTCTCATTCACAAGATCCTCAGTCGTTTCAAGAGCGAAGTTGTTTACATCCTGAGAAGTAGACTTTACTCTTTCGATTGCTTGCTCAACATTGAATCTTTCTATTCTGTTAGCTACTTTTTTTGTTGTCTTAGTTGCCATGGTATATGATTTGTTAAAAGTGATTTAAAATTTATGATTACAGTGCTTTAGCCTGCTCTATCCACACAGATGGATCAAATGACTTATATCGTGATCCAGCATTATTTAAGATCTCTTGAAGCCCTTTAGTACCTCTTGCTACGAGATCAGCATAAGTGTGAACTCCAGCTTCATTTAAGATGCTTTCAAGTTTTGGTCCAATCCCTTTAATTGCTTTAAGATCTGCTTTAGCTGTTTTTTTAGCAGCAGCCTTGGATACATTAGGTGCCTTTGCTTTGATGTCTTTCGTGACGGCAGTTTTTGCCTTAGTTTTCGATTTATTATCTGCTGGTTTGTCCGTAACAGTATCTTTGATTGCCTCAACTGCTTCAAGAGCATCCTCTTTGATTTCTACGATTACGTCGGAGATCTCTACTTTTGCCTGAGTAGCTACTTTACGTACTTTTTTGGCAATATCAGTATCTACAACTTCATCAACGATCTCTTCAACTTCGCCTTTGAATCTTTTGAATAGGTCGTTGTTCATGATTTTATCCTTGAGCTCATCGAATACCTTATCTTCAAAGCCAAATAAGTCTTTAACTCTATTTGCACCAGTCTCAACTTCTACTTTAACTTTCTCTGCGGTATCAAATAATATGTCGATATTCTTTTCGGCGACAGGTTCTGACTTCTTAATAGCCGTAGCTATCAGCTCTTGCCATTTTGCACCCGCTTTTACTGAGCCATTCAATAGGTCTTCAGAAGTCTTTAGGATGCCATCGTGAAATTTCTTCACGTTATCTTTTACTTGCGCCTTGCGCTGGTCAGCGGTCTTTGTGTTTGATGTTTTTGTTGCCATGTTAAGTGATGTTGCGATTTATGAATACAAATATCAATATGGCTTGTTACAGATGAGTTACAAATGGGAAATGTCAATCTCGCTCAGCTGCAAGCATAACAATCAACAGGCTCTGAGGCACGATTGAGCCCGGCTGCCAGCGAGGCAAGAAATATTCGGACATAACA
>CAZDHV010000108.1:5224-9975 GCA_964505335.1 uncultured Saprospiraceae bacterium
CGAATTTTTTGACCAAAAAATGTGACAAAAGACTTTTCGGGACTAGTAAGTTGAGGGACATTACCTACAGCGCCTTTACGCTTTGGATGAGGGCCATTGTTTCTGGTAGGGGAGCGATGCCATACTCTCGATCCAGAGTTGTGACGCAAGCGTCGTAGGTTTTTATGGCCATAGGGCGATTCCCACGGTTGATATATGCTTGAATCTGGATTCTGTATGCCTCCTCCCATAGTGGATCAATCTGAAGAGCAGTTTGCATCAATCGAATGGCTTCCATCGGATGATCATCTATAATGAGACTCGCTAAATCCGTATATGCCCCTATGAAGAGCACTTGCATCCGCTCGCGCTCTTCGGCACTCCAATCCTCGTATAGGCGGTTAGGCAGGTAGGTCCCCTCGTAGAGGTCAATTGCCGCTCGATAGAGAGCAATACATTGATCAGTATGGTTGTCGTGGCACTGATTAGCTGCGATGATAAACTGCTCTGCCTCATGGATATCGATCCATATTTTATTCAAATTAAGGTGATAGCTTATGCCATTGCGCAGGATATAACTGGGTTCACTGCGGCTTGGGCGATCTGGCTCGAGCGCCTTGTTGATACCATGCATAGCAACTTTGAAGTCACGATCACTGGCCTCACCCCACAGCCTATCTATAATCTGATCCTTGTGCAGTCCAGATCGAGATCGATTGGAGATGAAGAATTGCATAAGTTGGATGCTCTTATCCCGACCCCAATCCTTAGAACCTAAGTTGATGCCATCTCTAATAACCTGAAAGGAGCCTAAAGTGTATACATGTATCTGGCACTTCTCCTTATGTTGAGACGAAGATTGTATTTCGGTTATGCCCTGCTGGTCCACCTTGTTTATTTAGCCAGCTTATTAACCTGAGTGGTAAGGGTAGCGATCAGTCCTTTTAATTCCGCAATATCATCTTTGACTTGCTTAAAATCTGATTTGCTCGCGGCTCGCCATTGATCGATCTCGACCTTGGAACTGATCTCTTCGCTTACGTGTGCCAGTTGATCTTGGATTTGCCCTTGTAACTGATTAACCTGTTTCTTGGGATCTTTAAGTGTATCCAAGATAAGCTTGGGACCTGAAGCACGTACTTTTTTCCAGATATCTAGAGACTTCTCTATGATGCCTTCCTGCTCTTCGACTGTTTTGTCTGAAGTGGCCTCCTTAGTAAGCGTGGTCAATTTCTCTTGGATGAATGTCATGGCTGTCGACATGTCGGTGAAGTTGATCGACGCTCCATCTTGGACATGTGAGACTTTGCCTCTCCATTGTACTTCCGCTTCTCCATTATCCTCATAGATGCTTTGATTGAATCGCACCATGAATGAGGCCGTTTGTTTGTTGTTTGTCGGCATAATTAGAGTTTAAAAATCTTATTCGAATTGCTCTTCATCCCAAAAGATACGGTCTTTAAAGGAGTCGATTTCTCGGCGTTCACGTTTAGTTGGTCGGCCGGTTCCTTTCTCACGGGTTTCAGGTCGAGCCTTCCCTATGAACCAATCACTGTATTTATTCATCTCACTTTCCGGAGTGAGATTTTCATAGCAGGTGACAGCTATAGGTGACCCCACTCGCTTAGAGATCAGTTTGAGTACCTTAAAAGTAAGGTTGAACCCATTCTTATGTACTTCGATAATCTCGTCAATAGAGATTAAGCTTGAGGGCTTAACGGACTTAGTTTTAATCTTTACGTTATTGCGTTTGCAGGCATCTGTTGCTTGAGTGCGCGTCTTGAAGACACGCACGCTCCACAGCCATTTATCCACTCTGATCTTAGTGGTCTCCATCTTATTCTTCTATACCTGTGGGTACTTTGATTTTCATGTCCTTAAGCGTCTTAAGCACAGTCTTTGCGACGAAGTAGTTGCGATACCAACGCTTGTCAACTGGCGCAATAATCCATGGCACATCATCGCACTTATTGATTGCCTCTTCATAGTACTTCATGTACTTATCCCACAGCTTTCGCTCCTCCCAATCTTGGCCTTTATGCTTCCAGTTTTTTGTGGAATCGTCGATGCGCTCTTGTAGTTTTTCTAACTGACGCTCTGGGCTGATGTGCATGTAGAATTTGAGGATACGTGTGTTGTTGTCCTTGGTGAGCAATGTCTCCCAAGCATTGATCGCATCAATGCGCGCCTTAGCACGCTTATCATCGATCCAACCATGTACACGCTGGACCAGGATATCCTCATAATGAGATCTATTGAATATAGTGATATGCCCCTTAGGCGGAGTCAACTTATTAACTCGCCATAGAAAGTCATGTGAGAATTCTAGATCCGTAGGTTTCTTAAAAGAGTGCGCTGTGATACCGGTTGGGCCGCAGTATCTGAACACGTTGCGTGTCGAACCATCTTTGCCGCTGGCATCCATGCCTTGAAAGATCACCAATAAGGCTTGCTTACTCTCTTTATAGAGGTCATATTGTAACTTGGCGATATCCTTAGCCAGTTCTTTAGTCTTGTCTCTTATTTCTTCTTCATCGACTCCTTTAGGAGGATCTGTGCTATAGTCAGATAGCTTAATGCTCATGTCAATTATTTGCTGATTTTAGATCGTTTTGTTAAGTATCGTCTGAGTACCTCATGATATCCATTGCGGATATTAGTAGGTACGTAGTCTATTTTATATTGTAGGCATTTCTGAATGATGCGCTCTTGATGTTCTTTGATTTTAGCCTGATACGCAGTCTTGAGCTCATTAGATTGAAGCTTGATCTGCTCACCCGTCTCCATATCTATGAATAGATGTGGCCTGTTCTCAAATTCAAATGCCATTTCAAGAGGTTCATCCATGACGTGGAATACTACTACCTCGTGTTTATTGTAGTTGAGATGCTGTAGCGCAGCATAAAGCTCTTCATGATCTTCGGCTCGATCAAAAAAATCAGAAAAGATGATGATCAGTGATCTCTTATGCACTCTATCTGCGATCTGATGGAGTGTTGCTGGGATGTCAGCAGTCTGCTGAAGGGCAGCTTTTTGAATTTCATTCTCGAGATAGCTCAGTAGGAGTTTGTAATGAGTACTGCTCGATTTGTTAGGAGTATGAATCTTAAGCTCCGTATCAAATAGGCTTAAGCCGAACGCATCACGTTGCCGCTTCAATAGATTCATTAAACTTGCCGCTCCAAGGGCAGAATATTGAAATTTATTGAGGGATAGATTTTTGATCTTGAGATCCTTCGGGAAAAACATGGATGAAGAACCGTCCAGAACTATCTGACATCTCAGGTTAGTCTCCTCCTCGTATTTTTTCACAAACAGCTTTTCGCTGCGTGCATAAACCTTCCAATCTAAATTCTTGGTGCTCTCTCCACTATTATACAATCTATGCTCAGCGAATTCCACTGAAAATCCATGAAATGGACTTTTGTGCAATCCTATGATGAATCCTTCAACCACCTTGCGAGCGAGCAAGTCTAGGTTCTCGATGGATTTAAGATCATAAACATCAAAAAAACTCATATGGTAAAAATAGAAAGATTAAAAGAGAGTGAATCGCGAGTAATTATCGACACCGCTATATAACTGAGATTGACGATAGTAGAGTACCTCATAAATAAAAAAGAGCCCTCATTATATGATAATAAGGACTCTGATTTTATTTGTTTAAAGCTGTTGACTACAATAGTGCATCAAGTTTTTGTGATAATGTAGCCTTAGTTGCTGTACCTACGTGCTTATCGACAACTTCACCATTTTTAATAAATAGGATAGTTGGAATACTTCTCACTCCGTACTTCATAGAGGTTTCCGGATTGTTATCAACATTGACCTTGCCTATTGTTGCTTTCCCTTCATAGTCTTTTGCAAGATCATCTATGACCGGACCAACCAGTCTACAAGGTCCGCACCATTCTGCCCAAAAGTCTACTACTGAAACACTTTCTTCTGCAAGTGCGGTGTCTTTAAAGTTTGAATCTGTGAATTCGAATGCCATAAGCGAATATATTTTTCTTTTATTTTATAACCATTCTGAAGGCAGAATGATTCCATTGATAACATACAAAGAGAATAATCGTCTTTTTGTTATACAGATTGTACAAATATCTTAAACATTGCTTAGACTTTCAAGAAAAAGATCCTCACTGTGTCTGATAATCATCGTCATTGCAACGACAATTGGTCTGCTGTTTAATTCCTTTGAAGAAGAATCTGCGATTGTAGAGTCTTTTTATTCGCAAGGTGCCTTCAGTATTTGGAGAATTCTGTGGGATTATACGCTTGGCTGGAGTCCTGTACCCTTAGTGTATCTGTTAGTATTTGGATTGCTGATCTTCTTGTTTCGCTGGGTCAGAAGATTGAGACGGGAATACGAAACCATGGGTAAATCCCTGTGGCGGGTTTTATCGAGCGCTATCCTAACCGTCTGTATTATCTATTCTTTTTTTTATGTGTCTTGGGGATTCAACTACAAGCGTGTAGATCAAATAGATCAGCTCTTAGATTCCTCATATGTCGATCAACACGCTGACGAGCTCTTTTCAGAGTTTCAACGGGTTTCTGATCATCTATCGTCATTGAGGGCCTCAATGCCAGATTCGATGGATTGGCAAGCCACTATAACAGGAAGTGACCATCTTTATCGGCCAGACTTGATCAATACCTTTCAATCATTGGAGGTGCCTTATACTGGTAGAGTTCGGGTTAGGATGCTCTATCCGAAGGGGAGTCTATTATACTGGAGTACTGCTGGTGTATATCTTCCTTTCGTTAGC
>CAZDHV010000109.1:0-9938 GCA_964505335.1 uncultured Saprospiraceae bacterium
CTAAACCTAACATTCTGATGTAACCTCCACGAACTAAACTCCGTTTTATAGATGTGTCACGATGCTATAAGATGCATCAATGACACGCACTACATCAATGACAGATCAACTCTTCATTCATCCACTTAAAAACATCTATTATGACATTTAGGAAAATTGTTTTTTCACTTGGGTTGGCTACGTTGATGGCAGTAGGTTCGGCAACCGCAGCTACTCCTGCGGGACCTACGGATACGCCTATTACTGTTACGAAGGATATCCAAGCGCTCATCAAAGGTTTAGATCTTGATATCACCAAGATTGATGACACAACCATCAAGGTGAAGTTTATGGTCAATGGAGATGACGAACTGATCGTGATCAGTACAGATTCGGCAATGGACAGTACGCTAAAGGAGGCGCTTAACTATAAACAAGTTGATGCATCGGGACTCAAACCTTATAAGGTATATATCGTACCAGTCAGATTTGAAGACGAGAAATCATAGCATATACAGCTCACAGAGCTGATACTATTTCGGTTTAGAAAATGGGCAACGAAAGGTCGTTGCCCTATTCTTTTATTTACTCTACTCTACTTTTGTAACATCATCAATTCGAGGTACGAAGTCCATTGAAACAGAATTCATACAGTATCTCAAGCCTGTAGGTCGAGGTCCATCTCTGAATACATGACCGAGGTGACCTTCACATCTGGCGCAATGCACTTCAGTACGAGCATAACCCAACTTGTAATCGGTATCTTCTCCTACGTACTCTGGCTTAATCGGCTGATAAAAACTTGGCCATCCTGTCCCTGACTTATACTTGGTATTAGAATCAAACAATGCCAAGCCACAACCTCTACAGCTATAGACACCATCTTCCTTATTATTCCATAGATCTCCTGAAAAGGCTCTTTCTGTGCCCGCATTTCTTAATACAGAGTACTCTAATCTTGTGAGTTCTTGCTCCCACTCTTCATATGACTTCTCAACAGGTACGATTTCCTCTGGAAATTCTGCTTTAGGGGTGTACTGTTGTTCTTTTACAGCATCTTCGGCTGCTAATGCTCGCTGTGACTTTACTTGACAGCTCATTGCACATAAGGTAAATAATATCAAAATCTTATACATAACTCTATATTTAATCTTCGTCTGACTCCCCCCGTAGGCCCTTATCCTGCTTTTGTGCGATTAAAACGATCTTTCTCATCAATGACACAATCGAAAGAAAAAGCAAATAGCCGAAGGTGAATACGACATAAATCCATTTGAATGACTTGGCCTCACCGATACTTAAACCTGAGAACCACCAAGCCATCCCCCCTCCTAATACACATACAAGGACGAAGGAGTATATGGACTTGTTCCAATATGGGGTCACATTGTCCGCGCTAAGACTTAAAACGCTGTTGCAGACCGCAAACATCAACACCATCGATGCAGAAACAGTCCACGCCTGATGCTGGGCCACTTCAGCAATTCCCAACCAATGAGGTATATAAAACAGTAAGGTAAATACTGGTATAGCAATAAGCGCTACCAGACACTGATGATACGGGTTGATCTCCTGATCGAATAGCTTCGGATTATCAGAAGTGTTGTTCATATTATGGCAACAATCATGGTTCGGGTTAGTTCTTGATACTAGGTTATAGGATCTCCATAAAGATCATAATCTTCGGAGCCCGTGATCTTGATAGTGGCAAAGTCTCCAATACGCAGGTAGTGCTTCTTAGCATCGACCAGAACCTCATTGTCCACCTCTGGGGAATCATACTCCGTGCGACCCACAAAGAATCCTCCTTCTTTTCTATCGACTAAGACCTTAAGTTCTTGACCGATTAGCGCAGTGTTATGATCATATGATATATCTCGCTGGATATCCATGAGTCTATTGGCTCGCTCAGCTTTGATCTCAGCAGCGACATCGTCATTGAGTTCATGTGCAGAGGTATCCTCCTCATGAGAATATTGAAATACCCCGACCCTATCGAACCTCATGTCCTCGATAAAATCGCACATATCCTTAAACTCGGATTCTGTCTCACCTGGAAAACCCACCATGAAGGTGGTCCGAATAGCAATATTGGGCACTACTCGCTTAGCATGCTTGATAAGGTCGCGCATCTCCGCCTGGGTGATATGACGCCGCATGCGATCGAGGACCGCATCATTGGCATGTTGTAGAGGTATATCCAGATAGTTGCACACCTTAGGCAATTCTGCCATCACCTCAAAGATCTCAGTGGGAAACTTCGTGGGGTAGGCATAGTGCAATCTGATCCACTCGATGCCATCAACTTCAGATAGCGCCCTGAGCAACTGTGGCAACTCTCTCTTCTTGTAGATATCCAGTCCGTAGTAGGTAAGCTCTTGAGCTATCAGCATCAGCTCTTTAACGCCACGCTTTGCGAGCTCTCGAGCTTCCTTAACTAAGTCTGGGATGGGTCGAGAGATATGCTTGCCTCGCATCAGAGGAATCGCACAAAAAGAACACGTGCGATTACATCCTTCAGATATCTTGAGGTAGGCATAATGCGGCAGAGTAGAAATCTTACGCTCGCCGATCAATTCATGCTGATAGTCGGCATTAAATTTCGCCAAGATGCCTGGCAACTCCATCGTCCCGAAGTAGGCATCTACTTCCGGGATCTCTACTTCGAGATCATCTTTATAGCGCTGTGACAAGCATCCTGTTACATATAGCTTCTCTATTTCTCCAGCCTTCTTGCGCTCGACATTGGCAAGGATGGTATTAACTGATTCTTCTTTGGCAAGATCTATGAATCCGCATGTGTTAACAATAACGACATCTGGATGTTGATCTTCGTGCTCATGATAGGCATTGATCTCATTGCCTTTGAGTTGGGTAACAATGTTTTCAGAATCGACAAGATTCTTGCTACACCCCAGGGTGATCACTTCGACCTTTTCTTTCAGCTTCTTAGTCTTCATTCGGCGGCAAAGATAGAACCCACGCCGATCAATTTCAGTTTTCAAGGTGCTTTATAAAATGATACTCGCTCAGGATACGTTGGTATGCATATGTCTACCAAACAAACATTATTAGTAGTTATCCTTTTATTGCTGTCGCAAGGGATCTATAGCCAGATCGGCATCAGCGCGTTCTACAACAGCAATAACTACGCTGGTTGGAATGATTTCTTCAGAAATGATGCTAATCAAATTACCAACAACGATCGAATATTTTCAACTTCTGTAAGTGTGGAAGTTGATTACTGGTTTAGGTTGCGTGATCAGCGGATCGAGTTCTATCCCTATCTCAGCTATCATCAGGCGAGCACTGAGCTGCAATTTGCCAATATAGACCTTGGGCTAAGACAGATCGGTGGAGGTGTGAATACGCATATTTATCTGCTCGATTTAATCGGTGACTGTGACTGCCCTACATTCAGCAAGCAAGGGACTTTTTTCAAAAAGGGCTTCTTCATTCTGGCAGGTGTCGGAGCGGACTTCTCTACAAAAGCTATAGATGGAGACTTTAGGGATGGCAATATTGATCTGGCTCTACAGGGAGGTTTAGGCCTCGATATCGGCGTTACTGACGTCATCACTCTGACGCCAATACTGCGTTATAGATACTTACCTAGTATCTCGTGGCATGAGCTTGCACCAGTATTTGGTCTCGATAATAACAATGTGTCTACTTCGGGAGGTCAACTGGGCATCGGCTTACGAGTAGGGATTAGGTTAGACTATAGATAGTACGGTGTTGCAAAATGCCACAAAACAATACCGCCACAGACCGATACATTAAGCGAGTGCTTGGTGCCATATTGCGCAAGCTCTAGACAGTCATCCAGCTGAGGAAGTATATCAGCACTTAATCCATTGACTTCATTTCCAAATACTAGGGCATACTTGTTGCCTGTCGAGACTTCATAATGAGCCAATCTCTTGGATTCATCTGTCTGCTCTATTCCTATGATATGATATCCGTCCTGTTTAACCTGAGCGACAGCTTCAGAAACATCTTTGACGTAACTCCATCTCACCGTATCGGTAGCTCCTATAGCGGTCTTTAATATCTCTTTATGAGGGGGCCGAGCCGTAATGCCACATAATATGATTCGCTCTATCCTGTATGCATCACAAGTTCTAAAGAAGGATCCGACATTCATACCCGATCTGATATTGTCGAGGACGACTGTTATAGGAATTTTATCTGCGGAGTGGTATCCCGACCTATCCAATCGGCCCAGCTCATCCAGCTTGAGTTTACGCATTTACACAGACGATGCTAAACTCTTAGCATTTTTATACTCAATAGCAGCCTCTACCAGCGATACGAACAGTGGATGCGGTTCCTCTACCCTACTCTTATACTCAGGATGAAATTGTACGCCGATATAAAATGGGTGATCTGGAATCTCGACAATTTCGACTAAGTTGTTCTGAGGATTTATACCTGAAGGGATCATACCGTGGGATTCGATCTGCTCCATGTACTTATTATTAAACTCATAACGGTGTCTATGTCGCTCAGATATCTGAGTTTTCTGCTTATAAATCTGTGACGCTTGAGATCCTGGCGTGAGATCACAGGCATATGCACCTAATCTCATCGTACCCCCTTTCTGACTGATCTTCTTTTGCTCTAACATCAGGTCGATTACCAAGTGAGCCGCCTCTGGATTGACTTCGGATGAAGCCGCATCATCGAGACCGACCACATTGCGACAATACTCCACCACGGCACACTGCATGCCTAGACATATCCCTAAGAACGGGATTTTATTCTCGCGCACATATTGCACAGCTTTGATCTTACCCTCAATTCCTCTATCACCAAATCCTGGCGCGACTATCAATCCATGTATCTTATGAATCTCAAGTGGCAGGTTAGTATCATCGAGATTCTCCGAGTGGATAGGAATAACATTGACTTTACAATAATTCATCGCACCAGCATGTCCTATGGCCTCATAGATAGATTTGTATGCATCGGCCAACTCATTGTACTTACCCACGAGAACTATGTTTACCTCATGTCGCGGGTTATTATATCTAAACAAAAACTCTTTCCACTTCGTGAGGCTCAGCAACTTAGGGGGATCTAACTCGAGATGTTCAATGACGATGTCATCGAGCTGTTCTTGTTCCATAAGGAGTGGAACTCTATATATGGTATCGGCATCCACCGCCTCGATTACGTTGCGCTTCTTCACATTGCAGAACAATGCCAACTTCTCTTTAATCTCCTCGGAGATATGTGATTCCGTCCGACAAACCAATATATCTGGTATGATACCCGCCATCTGAAGTTCTTTGACGGAGTGCTGTGTCGGTTTAGTTTTATGCTCGCCAGCTGCTCGTAGATATGGGATGAGCGTTAAGTGTATCACGAGGCAGTCTTTCTTTTTCAGTTCTCTCTTGATCTGTCGCAGGGCCTCGAGATAAGGTAGTGACTCGATATCACCTACTGTACCTCCTAACTCAGTAATGATCACATCATACTTGTTGTCTTCCTCGAGTAATCTTATCCTTCTTTTGATCTCATCAGTGATGTGCGGGATAATCTGTACGGTCTTGCCAAGGAATGCACCTTCACGCTCCTTATTAATAACCGTCTGATATATCCTACCTGTAGTAACATTATTGGCCTGAGAGGTATTGATATTCAGAAATCGCTCATAATGACCAAGGTCTAAATCTGTTTCAGCGCCATCATCAGTCACGAAGCATTCTCCATGCTCATAGGGATTGAGTGTGCCGGGGTCGACGTTGATATATGGATCGAACTTCTGAATGGTAACACTGAGGCCTCGATCTTGCAGTAATTTAGCCAATGATGAAGAGATAATTCCTTTTCCGAGTGAGGAGGTTACACCGCCCGTAACGAATATAAATTTGGACATTTTAAGCTGATTTCATTACGGAATATAAAGGTATACGAAATTGTCGATGGGCTATCATAATCTCTGAGATAGATATAAAAAAACATTTATATAAACCGGCCAACTCCAGTTTACAATAAGATAACACGCTTCTGGTCATTATGAAGCGGTTGACGAGGCTAAGATGATTATCTTTCCGCAGCTTATCACAAGAAGTGAGTTGGAGTAACTTAATAGTCATTTTACAGGTAATTGGGTCATTGGCATTATTCATCTATGGGATGAAGGTGCTCAGTGATGGCATACAACGGGCCTCGGGAGGGCAACTGCGTTCATTATTGCGGCGGCTCACACGCAACACCTTCAAGGGTATCGCCTTCGGTACGTTTTTTACCTCCTTAATACAGACCTCCTCGGCATCGACGGTGATGATCATAAGCTTAGTCAATGCTGGTATGATCTCCGTCAGACAGTCTGTAGGGCTTATTATGGGTGCTAATATCGGCACGACTATTACTGCATGGATTGTATCATTTGGTGGATTCCTCTTCAAGCTTAGCTCGTTGACACTGCCGATCTTGGCCATTGCTGTGCCCTTATATTTCAGATCAGATAAAAGATATAAGGTTTGGGGAGAAGCTGCTATTGGCTTTGCACTCCTATTTATAGGGCTGGATTTTCTGAAAGCATCAGTGCCATCGTTTCAAAATCAAGAGGTTTTTGACTTCATCAAAGGATTTACTTCCTACGGTATGCTGTCTTATCTACTATTTATCATCATAGGATTGGTGATCACCTTGGTATTGCAATCCTCGTCAGCATCTATGACCCTTACCCTAGCGATGACCTTCAATGGATGGATACCAGTAGATCTGGCAGCCTATATGATCATAGGAGAGAATATAGGAACGTGCTTTACCGCCGAGGTAGCTGCCCTGGTGGGCAATATTAACTCCAGGCGATCGGCAAGGATACATACCTTATTTAATATTGCTGGCGCCTTAATTATGTTCTTTTTCACGCCAGCATTGTTAGATCTGTTAGAGGGGATTTTTGACATTATCACGAACCGCACCAATGCCTTCGCCTCAAAAGAAATATCGACCATAGGTTTGGCTGCTTTTCATACGTCATTTAACGTGCTTAACACGATCATACTGGTGTTCTTCATCCCATTTTTGATGAGGATTGCAGAGTGGACACTACCCCGTACGAATAGGCTTAGAGCTAACAATGCTAACAAGCAAGCCATTACTCTCTCAGAGCTTTCGCCACTTGAAATTCAACATCAATTGTTGCTTCAAGGCAAGCATATTGATACGATGCATAATCTCATCGAAAAAGAATTTAAATCCATCAAGAAAGAAGAACAAAAAGAACTATTGGATCGCATAGGGGATCATCATACTCAGTTGTTCGCTCTTAAGGATAGAATAGAGGATAAGACATTCAAGTATTCAAATTCAGGAAACAGTCAGCAGATCGTGCGGAATGTAGGAACCTACTTTAGGATTAGTCAAAACATGTGTCGAATCGCTGACCTCACTCTAAATCTCGGACAGTACATCAAGGAAAAATCCGAAACCAAGGTCTGGCTCACCCCAATACAACGCACCGAGTTATATAAAATAATGGATAGTGTGCAGCTCGCTATTCAGATACTCTTGCAGAATCTTGAAAAAGAAAACTACGCTGATGTGGATATTACTGAAGCCGCTGAGGTCGAACGAAACATCAATCAACATCGTGACAATGCCAATGAGATCAGCATCGAAAACAAGGATGAATTTGATTTTAATCTCAAGGGCACCCTGTTATTCATTAAGATGATTTCTATCTGCGAGAACATCGGAGATCGCATATATGACATCTCTAATGATATGAAAGCCAATAAAAGCAGTAGTAATCAATGATAAACTCGCAGGGTTATACGTGCAAACTTAAAATTGAATTAGTTTTACGCCAACTAAAGCCTGTTATCCTTGTCTGAGGTCGTCATGTGGTTTGGTTTTGCCTTTGCCGCTTATTCTGTAGTCGGAAACGACGTTATTCAAACGCTCGGAACCTTCCTAACTTCTAATGAAAAAAGTAGAAAGTGGTATGAGCTTTGGGCCTTTGCCGGAAGCATCATGGTCGCTATCCTGATTATAGGGTATCTGGGACTTGGAGACTCCTTTGGACTTGGCGGCGATGACATTGCGTTTGACCGCCTTGATAAGATCGACATCCCCGATGAGTTGACCTGGCACTATGTGCTCCCCCCATTCGTCCTATTGGCATTGACACGCATAGGCATACCGGTTAGTACGACCTTTTTAATTCTGACATTTTTTAGTGTCAAGAGCTTACAAGGCATGGTTACCAAGTCCGTTATGGGCTACCTCATCGCATTTGGGGTTGGGGCAATTGTCTATACACTCGTTACGAAAGCTACCGAAAAGCGATTCCTCACACATCCAATAGGCAGTGCAGACCATGGGATATGGACCAATCGAAAGTTTTGGGTAGGAGCACAGTGGTTCTCTACTGGTTTTCTGTGGACACAGTGGCTTACCCAAGATCTGGCCAATATCTATGTATATCTCGGCAAGGATGATATGAGCTTACCGACCTTCATAGTTTCCTTATTGATACTTGTGGGGCTATTAGGATATATCTTCTACTCTCGTGGTGGTAAGATTCAAGATATCGTACGTGCTAAGACGAATACTGATGACATCAGATCGGCAACATTCATAGACTTAATCTATGGTATCGTACTCCTCATATTCAAGCAAGACATCTTGGGACTATGGGATGCTAAGCTCCCGATGAGTACTACATGGGTATTCATCGGTCTATTGGCTGGACGAGAGATAGCCATGAACTTCAGGCTTAATGGCAAGATGGACTCATCTAAGTATAAGGCAATAGGCATGGACTTAGCCAAAGTATTCCTTGGGCTGGCCATCAGTGTCATCCTTGTGTTTATGATGAAGTTTCTGACAGGATCATAGACCTGCGATCGCATCTTGCTTATCCCAGAATAGGTAAACTCGCTGCGAGCTACGATCGATCACTACATAGTTAGTATTGAGTGCATTGACGCTTAAGATGCCGTCGAACTCGTCAAAGTCCTGCATGTCTTCCACTCTAAATTGATTTTCAGCTATCGTGATTAGTCCTTCTAACTTGATAGACTCCTGGAGGATATCCCCTCTTGATTGATTAGGTTTCTGCGGGCCAATTGCATGCAGTGGCGCCCCCGTATCGAATGCGAAAGTTAGTATTTCTTGGTTTATTTCTATTTCTACTGTTGGCAGTTCATCCCCCACCTCTGTTAGGTTAAGCCTGATAACATGGTTGTCTTCAACCATCTCAGGTGTAAACTCCGGCTTTCCTACTATGATCTTGCTGTCTCGATAGTTGATAAATATGGGTTGATCAGCATCAAATGCAGACCATCCTATAATCCCTAAGACCTTTTGATCTAGGTCTCCGAGCAACTCTGAGAGATCCATATGCATCAGTAGACTTCCTTGTAGCAAGGTATAATCTGCAACTCTTACTAAATCAACCGGTTTGATCGCCACAGGATGATCTCCCTGTACGGAGCTCAAGTAGCCAGGACCATTAGTGCTAATCTCGCTGTCATTAATAATAATCTCAGGTGTACCTGTATCGAATATGAACACTCCATCATGTCCATTCATGTGACCATTTATCAATATTCTCCCCTCGACTAATGTGAAGTCAATCTCTAAACGCTCTTCGGCCAATAAGCTCACCATAGAGCTTATACTCAAACCAAAAACTAGGAGAACATGTAAAATGTACCGAGACATACTTTAAATGTAAACCTAATGTTACTCAAAGTCAATTTTTGTTAACATTAAATTTACATTGAACAAGCGTTCATCAGCTTCGTATTAATAAATAACTGTATATGTATCTTTTACATATAATATTTTTTAATAATATTAAAGCGTTGAATTAACATAGACCATTCGATAATTATAACCGATACCTTAACACTGATGATTCAATCTCACAATCCAATTGATTGACATAAAAAAAGGCTGCTCTACAGAATAGAACAGCCTCTTAAATTCTTGTG
>CAZDHV010000110.1:0-9849 GCA_964505335.1 uncultured Saprospiraceae bacterium
TTTGTCAGTTTAGCGATCTTCTTGAAGTCAAATTCTTCGATTGTACTTTTATAAATTGTGATTTTTCAAACTGTAACCTTAATGACTCTCAAATTAGGAATTGTGTTTTTACAGAATCAAAATTATTAGGAATTGGAATTAGTGAAAATAACTTTGCATTTTCGGCTAATTTTTTCTCTTGTGATTTAAGATATGCTGAGTTTCTTGAAGTAAGTTTAAAGGGTATTGAAATACATAATTGCAATTGTGAACATACAAGATTCTCAAATTGTAATTTAAGAAATGCAACATTAATTAAATCTAATTTTAAAGAAGCAATATTTAGTCAATGCAACTTGCAAAACTCAAAGTTTAGAGAAAATAAATTCCTTGTAATTAATCCTACGGTAAACAAAATAAAGCGAACTGAAATTGATATAGAAACTGCACTAAACATTATCACAGTTTTAGGATTTAAAGCAAAATGAAAACGAAACCTACCAACATCATTAGGTGATCATGCCATATCCTTCCTACGGTTGGAGAAGGCAGATACCATTATTCGTTATTAGTAAGCTAGAGACAAAATCAACAATTGAACAGATCAGAGATAGATATAAAATTCAACTTCTATTCAGACTCTAATGGGAAAGATCCTGATAGTGCTAGTCCAACCCTTAGAAGGTATCACAAATTACTTTGGAGCAAAATTCTTCCAAACGGTTATTATCTTAACCTCAAGGAAGATGTGCCAAGAACATACTTGTTTCACCATACAGATATCGGCAAATTCTATCTTGGAAGCGACGCTATAACTCACTCCTATAAAAATCACACAAGAAAAGCCCACATAGTAAAACAGATTCTAAAAGATGTAGATGAGCTCTATGACAAAGGTTCGACAATCGGAGGATACATTTTATTCCCAAACAATAGGATAGATAAAAAGCATACAATCAATCAGGCACGTGGCGTTAATAGATTAATTGATGATAGATTTGATTTAACATTGGAATGTATACGAAGATACTACCTTGATAAACCAAGCCCTTTGTAAGATACGATAAAGAGATACTCAGATTTTTTCAATCTGTTCCAAGATTTCATTGGTTACGTAAACTTCTTCTTGTTAAACGACTTAATAGATGAAGAACAAAATATAAGATTCTATCTGACATTTGATGATTTCCGTTCCCCACCGAAAATCAACAGTACCGATGATTATTTGAATTACAAAAATAAAGTCATTGCATTCATTAAAAATCGAAATGAAAGAATTCTTGATTATAGTAAAACAATGTGGAAGTGAAAGCCTACACATAACATAAAGCGCGCAATACGGCATGAGTAGCATGCCGATACTGGACGTTGTTGTACAATTCCGTTATTGGGCTGCGACCCCCTTATAGATAAACAATATTTTATTTGGAGATTATATGGATCAAACTACGAATGAGCGCAAAATATGAGCTATGCTCTCTATAGGGTTTCCAATTATAATTTGGCATTTGAATAAATTAGTTGTGCCTTTATCGTCCATTAGCCATAAATTTAGCACATGATGCTCTTAATTTGCAAATCTTATATTAAGGTTACCAAAGGTTTTGTTCAACACAAGATATGACAGAATACACGTTTTAAGTTTTCCTTCGGTCAACTCAAAACGCGATTCTTTAACTTCAGTTCGTTATCTTAGATTTAGTGGATGACGTGTACTCTGCATATCATCGCTACGTTGTAGCCAATTAGACGAATGGAAAGAAATTACATAAATAGTGTCAAAAAGCAATTTGAGTATTATAAAATACTCGGAGAAAAGACGTTTGACCAATTGAACGAAGAAGAATTGTTCTGGCAATTCAATGAAGAATCAAATTCAATAGCGATTACTGTAAATCACCTTTGGGGAAATATGAAATCAAGATGGACAGATTTTTTGATTTCAGACGGAGAAAAAGAATGGCGAAATCGAGATATGGAATTTGAATCAATAATAAAGACAAGAACTGAAATGCTAAAAAAATGGGATGATGGATGGAATTGTCTTTTTAAAGCTTTAAATTCAGTAAATGAATCAAATTTCGATTCTGAAATTTTCATACGAAATCAAAGTCACTCAATAGTTGAGGCGGTCAACAGACAAATGATGCATTATTCTTATCATATAGGGCAAATAGTATATGTTGGACGTATGATTAAAGGAAAAGAATGGAAAAGTTTATCAATACCAAAAGGAAAATCAAAAGACTTTAACGATAAAAAGTTTGCTAAGGGGAAACACAAAGGACACTTTACTGATGAAATAAAATAAACTGGCTACAACAAGGTATATGAAATTATAGCCGCCTATCGGCAGGCTACGCTTCATATACTAAACGTACGTCATCCATACCTGCGTCCATAACAAGCATGAAGAAGCTGAAGATCAGGTTAATGGAAACAGCTAAAGGATTAAAATAACTCAGGGATGATGAGTTGCTAGCATATTGAATCAGGAGCTTTCGCGGCTACACATAACTATGGGAGCTTATCCACGGATTAGATTTGTGGTCATATTATTTCACTACTAATAGCTCACCAATATCACTTATGCTCAATGCGGCTGAACAACTGCTGACTATGGCTTCGAATCTCCAGATGTAAACACCTGATGCTACAGCCTCTCCGTTAATGGAGCCATCCCAGCAGGATTGCGGTGAGTCGCTCTGGAATACTTGATTACCCCAGCGATCAAAGATGGATAGCTCATATTGTAGCAGCAAGTTGACATCATTGAATGATGGGCTAAAGCAGTTGTTGCCATTGGAGCTGCTGAGAGATATGGCGTTAGGCGCATAATAGTTGAGCGGGTCGCCATCAGAAGTGTTGATGATCCGTACAGTTTCTGTATAGTTGCATCCGTCCTCATTGATGACTTCTACTAAGTATAATCCACCAGGCAGATCATCTATGCGTGTATCAACAGTTGCCATCGGTGTAGAGTTGATGATGATCTGGTCAATAGTCATATCGGAGTCCCAGACAAAATTGATGGCTCCATTTCGATCATTACATGCCGGTTCACTGTCGATAGCCACATCGAATGTTGATGATTGCACAATACCAACAGAGATGGAGTCGCAGCCTGATATAGTCATATGACTCGTGACGATACTATCTCCGACAAAATAGCGCTGACCATCCTGTTCTATATAACTGGCAGCACATCCTATATCAACATCTGATACAGTTTCTATTGCTGATAGCCGTATTGGGATCAGAAGGGTATCATTAGTTATACAGCATGGATTGTTGCTGACGATCTGGATCATAGTATCTCGGTCTATCGGCATCGAGATCAGCCTTGTGCCTTGGGTGCTAAATAGTCCGGAGGGCGATACGTTATAATCGATATGCTCTATGAGGTCTATCTCGATATAGTCTCCTGAGCAGATGTCATATTCTGTTGGGATCTGGCTCACTGTGCTAAATGGATTAAGTACCACAGGTGTATTTTGAGGGCCATCATTACCGACCTTTAGTCCATTGTTGCCTTCATCGGATTGATCTATGACCTGATCTCCAGAACCACTCATTGTGTAGTAAAGGAGCATATCGGGATCGGCTGGATCTATCTCGTAGGTGATATTGCGGAGTATCTCCCTCCGTGTGCGGACACTATTCCAGATCCTTACTTCATCCAAACAACCATTGAAGGCTTGGGTATAGTTTAGCTCGCTCTCTCGATCGATACCTACTAGTGTATATCCATTAAAAGAAGAATTGACCTGCCGATTGATCTCTTGTTGTACGGTTAACTGTCCTTCGATGTAGATAAGTACGGAATCACCGGTATAGGCGGCGGCAACATGATACCATCGGTTGGTGGATAGTGCCATGGGCGATTCTACAGATACGCTATTGTTCCGGTCGACATGAAGCTGAAACTGGATTAAGCTGTCTCTAAGCCCTAGAGTAAATATGCCTGTGTGGTCTGTAGTCTTACGAGTGAGAATAGGGGCTGTCGTGTATTGCGATATTTTAAATTGAGCCTCTATTGTAAATGCTTGTATTGTGGCAATAGCCCCATCTGCTTCGATCAGGATGCCATCATCTACGCCGTCAAAGATGGCTATGTTTTGGATCTGTCCAGCAGTCCTAAAGGACCATAGCAACAGAATGAATATGACGAAAGGATATTTCATAGCTGGCGACAACTTCCTAATCGATCTGTAAGATAGTTTGATAATGTAGATAATCTAAGTCATAGATGACTCCTATAAACTATGGTAATATAAATATTCGACGACGTGATCATCTCTTACCAGAGTCTTAATGCCTTTGTCTTGACAATTACAGCATCAGGTTTGAATGTTCATGTAAATAAAAACGGCGCATCATTTCAATGCGCCGTTTCAAAAAACTATGTAGTATTCAGTATTAAGCTTCCATCTTAGCCAATACTTTCTTGAGCGTATCCGCTTTGAGGTCATCGACAGTAGCAGAGATGCCCATCTTATTAGCGAGGGCAACAAGGTCGACTTCTTTGAGCTTCTTCACATCTGCAGCAGACATGGTCTGCTTGCCAAAGTCATGAATAGATTTGCCTGCTTTTGCCATGGCCCGAAGGCTATCTGGCACAGTAAATCTGTCACCAAACTTCTTAGTAAAGTCATCACACTCTGCTATGAACGTATCCATACCCACATAATCGATATATGACAAGGCTCCACCAGTATATGGCGGGAATCCCCAACCCATCAATGATCCAATATCTCCATCAACCACTGATCTTAGGACTCCTTCATCAAGACAACGGTATGCCTCTATCGCCTGTCGATGTAAGAGTCGTTTAGCTACTATATCATTAGGCATGACATCCATCTTGCTCTTAAAGATCGTCTTAAGTTCTGGCCACAAGAATTTTTTGCCCCCATCTGGGTACTCATAAAATCCTGCACCTGCTTTCTTTCCACCACGGCCGAATTCTTCGACCATCTTTTTAGTCAAGTTATAGTTGCGCTGCAGCTCGGCATTTTCCTTAAGTCTTGGATCTGACTCCATAACATGTAGCCCGAGCGTCAATGATACTTCATCTGACACAGCTAATGGACCTACGGGCATGCCCTTGGTCTTAGCAATATTCTCAATGACTGCTGGTAGTACGCCTTCTTCGAGTAGATAAGCTCCCTCAGAAGTGTATGTCCCAAAGCATCGAGAAGTATAAAACCCTCTGCTATCATTGACCACGATAGGCACTTTCTTAATAGCCATGGTATAATCGATGGCAGCACCGATGGCTCTATCGTCAGTCTTTTTTCCGACGATGATCTCCACAAGTGGCATCTTATCAACTGGAGAGAAGAAATGAATACCGATGAAGTTTTCAGGTCGATCCGATGCTTCTGCAAGCAATGAAATCGGAATGGTAGAAGTATTAGATGCGTAGATTTTGTCTTTAGCTAATACTGCCTCAGTTTCAGCAGTTACTTTTGCCTTCAGGTCTACATTTTCAAATACCGCTTCAATCACCATGTCACAGCCTTCCACATCTTTAGGGTCGGCGGTCGTCTTAATACGTGCTAGCACCTCATCGGCCTGCTCTTGAGTCATCTTGCCTCGAGAAACTCTTTTCTTGAGTAGCCCTCGAGAGTAGTCTTTTCCTTTTTCTGCTCCTTCGAGGGTCACATCTTTTAGGACTACTTCTTGCTTGGCCAAATAAGCAGATACATATGCTATACCGGCACCCATCATACCTGCACCAAGGACTCCAAGTTTCTTGATCTCATAGTTATCAAGTCCTTTCGGCTTAGCTTTTCCTTTTTTCGCCGCTTGGACTCCGAGGAAACCTGTACGGATTAAATTTTTAGCCTCTTTAGTATTCTGGACTTGCGTGAAGTATCGTGCTTCGATTTCTAAGGCTCGATCTATTTTAACCTGTATGCCATCGTGCACCACGCTCATTATTGCTTGTGCAGCCGGGTAGTTACCATGCGTCATCTTGCGCACGTTACCTATCGCCCCCATCATAGTCTGTGCACCATTAGGCGTCATCAAGCCACCACCAGGAATCCTATGTTTCTTATTGTCCCATGGCTGCATCGGTGTAGGGTTGCTAGCGATCCATTCTTTTGCTGCGGCCATCATCTCATCTTGAGAAGATGCCAAGGCATCAATCAATCCATCCTTCATTGCTTTTTTAGGATTAGCCTGAATCCCTTGTAACATATACATGAGCGCAGACTGTAATCCCATCAAGTATGGCGTCTTGGCGGTTCCACCTCCTCCAGGAAGTAGCCCTACCTGTACCTCTGGGAACCCAATCTTGATCTTTGGATTGTCGAGGCATATTCTATGATGACATACCAGACATAACTCCAGGCCACCGCCCAGGGCTACACCATTGATAGCTGCAACGAATGGCTTGCCACCAGTTTCAATTGCTCGCATACCTTGGTGCATCTTCATCATAGCCTCCAACTGTTCGGCTGCGGATACACCTTGCTTTTCGAGTTCTCTGAGGTCGGCACCCGCCATAAACATCCGACGTCCAGAAGTCAAGATTACTCCTTTGACATTTGCATCTGCAATAGCTTTATGGGCAGTCGATATATATTCTTCTATAAACCCATAGCTGAATAAATTTGTCGGATTGTCCTTCTGATCGATCGTTATTACCCCTATACCGTCACTATCTACTTCGTAAGTGAAGAATTTATTAGTCAATTTTGTCTCTGCCATTTTTTTGTTTCTCTTGTTTGTTAGTGAGGTATGATTAAACTCTTTCAATGATCGTAGCGATACCCATTCCGCCACCGATACATAATGTAACTAACCCAGTGGTTTTGTCTTGACGCTCTAACTCATCGATCAATGTACCCATGAGCATACACCCTGTAGCACCCAGAGGATGACCTAGTGCAATAGCTCCACCATTGACATTGATGATATCATGAGGCACATTGAGTTTTTCCATCAGCAACATAGGTACTGCTGCGAATGCCTCATTTACTTCCCACAGGTCTATATCTGATACTTGCATCCCCGCCTTCTTAAGGGCTTTCGCCGAGGCTGGAGCAGGACCCGTCAGCATGATCGTTGGATCGGTGCCATATACCGCAACGGATTTCATTCTGGCACGAGGCTTCATATTCATTGCTTTACCCACCTCTTCGTTACCGATAAGCGCCAGTGCTGCGCCATCAACTATAGCAGATGAGTTGCCGGCGTGGTGTACGTGATTAACACGCTCTATCTCAGGATATCTATCTATTGCAACAGCGTCAAATCCAGCCATCTCACCCATCATGGCAAACGATGGTTGCAATCCTGCTAATGTTTCCAGTGAAGTTCCTGGTCGAATATTTTCATCCGTAGCTAACACAGTAACACCGTTCACATCTTTGACCGGGATACGAGATTTGAATAGTTCAGCCTTTTCTGCTGCCGCAGCTCTGGCCTGAGACTCTACTGCAAATGCATCACAATCTGATCTGCTGTATCCGTATTTGCTGGCGATTAGATCTGCCGACACCCCTTGTGGTATTGCATGACCTGGCAAGGCTACTGCTGGGTCTAACATTAATGCTCCAGCATCACTTCCCATCTTAACACGTGACATACTCTCTACACCTCCAGCAATCAACAACTGACTAAAGCCACTCTTGACATAGGCCGATGCTTGGTTAATAGACTCTAAACCTGATCCACAGAATCTATTAAGCGTAACCCCACAGAGGTGATTACCATACCCAGACTGTTGAGCTGCAGTCTTAGCGATGTTAGCTCCCTGATCCATCACTTGGGTTACACAACCCAATATGAGATCCTCGACCAGCTCAGGATCAAAATCATGCTTTTCTCTTAAGTCTTTCAGTAATTCTGAAATCAGATAGGTAGGTGTCACTGTATTGAGTGATCCTTTTTTGTTGCCTTTGCCTCTTGTGGTCCTTATGGCATCATAGATATATGCTTCCATGCTAAATTATTTTTATTTGTACGAATGCTATTTTTTTAAACTCATCAAGAACATACTCATCGACTGCTTCACGAATGGATCATCATATCCCTCTGCAATAAAGTCAACCATAGGTTCTATCGGTCTGTCTACTATCTTCAGTAGTGCCTTGCGGAAGTATTCTTTGGACTTAGCATATACTGGCAAGTAGACATTCATCATTTTTTTGAGGTGTTTTTCAGCTCGCTCAACGACTTCTTCTACCTCAACAGATTCATCTACTAAGCCCATTGCCAAGGCCTCATCACTGCTGAACAATTTTGCCTCTTGCACGGCTTTCCATGCTACTTTTTCACCGAGATGATAGGCATATACATCACAGAGCAACTCCGGTATGAGCATCGACATTTTAAACTCATGCATGCCTATCCGATGCTTGGCACCCTTGCCCATCACTCTATAATCCGCGCAAAGGGTTAGTATAGTAGCCCCTGCTGGTGCATAACCAGTGATGGCACAGACCAACGGCTTTGGAAAACGGATCATGCATTGAACAGCGCCCAGATAGGCCCTCCAAAAGTTCTTGCCGCCTTCACGATCAGACTGTGCCAAGCTTACGATATCAAGACCAGCACTAAAGCAATGTGGCCTACCTGCCAGGATTACCCCCTTTATATCGTCATCTTGTTCTAGCTGACCGAACGACTCAATGAGATCTCGTCCCAATGATTCATTAATGGCATTAACCTTACCATTGTTTATTTCAACGATGGCGTAGTTGCTTTTTCTAATTATGTTCAATGTTTCCATACTGCAATACTAGTCGCACCAAAAATTAAGACAATGCTACCGTAAAATCTCGTTAATATTTAGCGATAAGGGTGGAGTCATACAATTAACGCACGCACCTTCCTTTAACACATACGCTGATTTTCCCCCATATCTCGATCCAAATGGCACCTCGGGCACTTTCGGCTCTTTCTTGGCGTAGGTGAAGGTTCCTTGATAACATCACATTGTATATGGTGGCTTGTGCCCATTTCTCCAAGTGAGATCGCCTCTAAATCAAGTAAATCACCACCTGATTATTGAAACATGAAGAGTTGCTCCATAAGTATTTGCTATGGTGACAAATTTTGTAATAGAATTATTGCGACTTACCCACAATTTTATTTCATCTTTTCGGCCTAAGTGCAAATAAATCCAAAATACTAAGCTGATCGTCCATGGAAGCAACTATATCTTATTCTCCACTGATTATACTTCTACTCGGCACACTTGGTGTCGTATTGTGTATTGTTGTATTAAGGCTGCCTGCCTATATCTCCTTGATATTGGCGGCTATATTCGTGGGTATCATATCTCCACATGTCGGTGATGGTAATGCCTGGGTGGCAGCCGTTGAGACTGCTATGAAAGAATTTGGAATTACTGCTGGCAAGGTATCTTTCGTGATTGCTATAGCCTCCGTCTTGGGGATCGCTATGACTGAAAGCGGTGCTGCGGAAAAAATTGTTAATCGACTGATCCATGCCTTTGGGGAGTCGAGGGCAGGGATCGCACTGTTGGTGGCTGGTTTTATCCTGTCTATACCTGTATTTTTTGATACCGTGTTCTTCCTATTGATGCCCCTTGCATTGGTGCTGGCACAAAAAACAGGTAAGAACTTCCTGCTCTTTGTGATGGCAATATCATGTGGTGCTGTTATTACACACTCGATCATACCGCCTACACCAGGGCCCCTCCTGATGGCGGAAGCTTTTAATATTAACTTAGGAATGGTGATTGTGGCGGGTTTAATATGTGGGATCATTCCCGCTTATGCAGGATACAAATTTTCGCAACGTCAGAATAAGAAGATCACACTGCTACCTCCAATCTTAAGTGATCAAGACGAGGTCAAGCGAGTGAGTCAATTACCTTCTTTCGGTGTG
>CAZDHV010000111.1:0-5868 GCA_964505335.1 uncultured Saprospiraceae bacterium
TGCCATATCAGCAGGAGGTGCAGGCCAGCATCTGATAGCATCAGCAAGCTTTATCTTCCTGATTAAGATTCTGACTGATTTTGGGAGCGAGACTGTTGCAGGATATACCATTGCTTGGAAGGTGCTCTACTTTACGATACTTCCATCATGGGGAATTGCCATGGCCGGAGCTGCCCTAGTTGGGCAGAATCTCGGGGCCAAGCAGCCTGATCGTGCTGAAGAATCTGCTTGGATGGCGGCTCGATATAATATGTACATATTGCTGGTCTTATCGATCATCTTTATTCCACTGGCAAGACAAGTCTTGGGGCTATTTAGCACAGATGCAGAGGTCATCAAGCAAGGTGCATTAGCCTTACAAATCATCTTTTCAGGATATGTCTTTTATGCATATGAGATGGTAATTGGTCAGGCCTTCAATGGTGCTGGGGACACCTATACGCCAACAGTCCTAAATATCATCGCCTTTTGGCTCATACAGATACCGCTGGCGTATGTATTAGCTAATATGACTGGTTTAGGCGCTACTGGAGTATACATTGCTGTTGCCGTGAGTTCGTCGATACTGGCCATTATGGCGATCGTCATCTTTAGGCAAGGTAAATGGAAGACAGTGGAGGTGTAGTGAACTCACCACGATATAAACAAGGTTTTATCGCTCCGTTCTATTAAAAAGAGGTGGCAGGGAGAGTTGGATGAGGTCTCAAATCAAATTTCGATAATACAACATTTGAACATGTATTAAAATATTGTATTATTATAGAATGATTCAAAATGACCAGCTCATATCAAGGGAGGAATTAGTTGCAGGAGCTCGACTTATGAAGATCTTGGCGCATCCAGTTAAGCTTGATATCCTGCAGCTACTTGGAGTTGACAGGTCCATGGATGTTTCGAGTCTATGTAAAGCGATCGGTGCAGAATGTGAGATCAGTATGATGTCGCACCACCTCGCTAAAATGAAGGATAATGGCGTGTTGAGATCTGAGAAAATCGGAAAGCAAGTTTTTTACTCTGTGAAAGACCCCTCAGTGTTGAGTCTTTTGGATTGTCTGAAGAAGTGCAGTCTGATATAATGAAAGTCACATTGATGAATGCTCCAACAACAATGTCAGACTAATGAGAAAGTACCTGCCGATACTATCCTGGACTAAAGACTACGATCGAGCATCTCTTGTCGATGATACAATAGCTGGGATCACGGTGGGTGTAATGTTGATCCCTCAAGGAATGGCCTATGCGATGCTTGCTGGACTACCACCCATTTATGGGCTCTATGCGTCGACGATTCCTTTGATCATATATGCCATCTTAGGAACTTCTCGACAGCTAGCTATTGGACCAGTAGCGATGGTTTCGCTACTAGTGGCGAGTGGGGTTGGAGCAATATGTGAGATAGGTTCAGCTCAGTTTATCAACTATGCCATTTTGCTGGCTTTAATGATCGGTATCATCCAGTTTTTAATGGGAGCTCTGAGGCTTGGCTTTCTGGTCAATCTGATATCTCATCCTGTTATTGCTGGCTTTACCTCTGCTGCCGCACTTATCATTGGTTTTAGTCAATTTGGCAACCTATTAGGATTAGAATTAGAGAAAGGAAAAATTCATGAAACGATCGGGAGTGTCGTGAATGGGTTTTCAGATATCAATATCCCTACTTTGATAATTGGATTATCGTCTATAATCCTCATCGTCCTACTCAAAAAAATCAACGGAAAGATTCCTACGCCATTGATTATTGTCTTTTTGGGTATAGGCATTGTCCATTTTTATGGATTGGATTCTGCGGGAGTACAAATTATAAAAGATGTTCCTGCAGGATTACCTACTCTTAGTATACCACTCGTGACTGTTGAGGCACTCACAGAACTATTGCCTATAGCCATCGCTATTTCTTTGATTAGTTATATGGAGTCATACGCCGTGGCTAAGTCTATTCAATCCAAACATAAGAACTATGACATCGACCCAAATCAAGAACTCATAGGCTTGGGTATGGCGAATATCGTGGGTTCTTTTTTCAGTGCATTTCCCGTAACTGGTGGATTCTCTAGAACTGCGGTTAATGATCAATCTGGAGCCAAATCTGGGATGGCGGCTATAGTAAGTGCCCTTTTGGTAATGCTTACTCTTCTATTTCTAACCTCCTATTTCTATTACCTACCTAAGGCCGTACTTGCTGCGATCATCCTTGTAGCAGTTTTGGGACTATTTGATTATAAAGAAGCTAGGCATTTATGGGTTACAGACAAGCATGATTTCCTTGCTTTCATTGTCACCTTTTTGGCCACTATTTTCATCAGTATAGAGGCAGGGTTACTAGTAGGAGTAGGTGTGTCTGTTATGCTTATGATGTATAGATTATCTGATCCACATATTGCTGAACTGGGACAGATTCCAGATTCTAACACCTATAGAAATCTGGCTCGGTTTGATGAATTAGATACCGTACAAGAGGCTATGATTCTTAGATATGATGCACCCCTGTTTTTCGCCAACTGTAGTTCATTTAAAGAAACCATTTTTAATAGGGTAAACGAAAGAAGTGGGTTAAAGAGACTCATTATTGATGGAGGAGGAATCCACCATGTTGATACGAGTGCGATCAATATGCTCCTGGAGCTTTTTGAGAAACTCCATGAGATGAACATATCATTACAGTTCGCAGATATAAAAGGTCCAGTAAGAGATCTATTTCACAAGAATGGTTTTGTCAAATTGATTGGCGAGGAGAACTTTTTTCTCAATGTCAGTGATGCGATGGATTCAAAGAATTCAGACTCACTTGGTAATCTGGATAAGTACTTATTTCAAAATAACTAATTAGAGATATTCCAAAATATGGTAATAGAACAGATTTATACGGGATGTTTGGCCCAAGGGGCCTATTATATTCACAGCAATGGAGAGGCGGCGATCATAGATCCTCTCAGAGAGGTGGGCCCATATTTGGATCGAGCTCAACATGATAATGTCACGATCAAATATATTTTTGAGACACACTTTCATGCTGACTTTGTCAGCGGCCATGTCACCTTAGCAGATAAAACAGGTGCGCCTATCATATACGGACCCAATGCTAACCCCAGTTTTGAAGCACATATCGCAGTGGATGGGGAGGAGTTCAAGATAGGATCAGTTACAATCATAGTACTCCATACACCAGGTCATACGATGGAAAGCACTACGTATCTATTGCTCGATGAGCAGGGTAAAGAGCATGCCATATTTACAGGGGATACACTTTTTTTAGGAGATGTAGGGCGACCTGACTTGGCACAAAAAGGAGCTGATATGACCATGGAAGATCTTGCGGGACATTCCTATGATAGCTTGCGCAATAAGATCATGCCACTGCCTGATGATATCATCGTATACCCCGCTCATGGCGCAGGATCAGCATGTGGCAAAAACATGATGAAAGAAACCGTAGACACCCTAGGTAATCAGAAGAAAATGAACTATGCCCTTAGGGCGGATATGACTCGGGCAGAATTCGTCAAGGAGGTCACAGATGGATTACGCCCACCGCCAGCCTACTTTCCACTCAATGTGAAGTTAAATAAGGAAGGCTATGGCGACATAGAGGAGATTATAGGGACTGGGATGAAGCCTCTTTCCCCGGGAGAATTTGAATTATTGGCTAATGAAACGGATGCTGTCATGTTAGACGTCAGGACACCTTTTGACTTCTCTACAGGGCATATCCCCAACAGTATTTTTATCGGACTGGATGGGTCTTTTGCCCCTTGGGTAGGAGAGCTCATTATAGATGTCAAGCAGCCAATCCTACTGATTGCTCCTGAAGGTAGAGAAGAAGAAGCCATAACCAGGCTTTCTCGTGTAGGATTTGACAATACCTTGGGGTATCTCAGTGGCGGCGTAGATGCATGGGAGGATGCTGGATTTGATACGGATATGGTTGATTCGGTACCTGCATCATCACTACATGAGAAATACCAAGACATTAAGAGTAGAGTCTTTGACGTAAGAAAGGATACTGAATTCCAATCTGAACATGTAGAGGAAGCACAAAATGCTCCGCTAAGTTCGATCAATGATCATCTGGCATCATTCCCTAAGTCCGAACCATTCTATATACACTGTGCAGGAGGATACAGGTCTATGATTGCCTCTTCCATTCTCAAGTCACGTGGTATACACAATATGATCGACGTACAAGGAGGATTTAAGGCTATTAAGAATACGGAGACGCCCATTACCGCCTATGTATGCCCTACAACACTATAATTTTTAACAAATAACTCTTTAAACTATAATCTATATGGATATCATAAATTTTATTTCACAAGCCTGGCCCTGGTATGTGTCGGGACCGCTTATAGCCGGAGTTATGTTTATGCTGTTGTGGGTCGGTGGGGGCTTTGGAGTGAGCTCTACATTGCGCAGCGCCTGTGCTATAGCAGGAGCAGGTAGTCATAGCGAGTTTTTTAGATTTGACTGGAAGGCAGAACGGTGGAATCTCGTTTTTGCCTTGGGGGCAATTATAGGAGGCTTTATCAGTAGTACGGTACTGGCTAACCCTGAAGCACTACAGCTTAGCAATAATACTGTAACAGATCTGGGTCAATTAGATATATTATTTGATGGAGATTATGCGCCAACAGCAATTTTCAATTGGGGCAGCTTACTTACGATCAAAGGCTTTTTAATCATGGTTGTCGGGGGATTTTTAGTAGGATTTGGAGCACGCTGGGCAGGAGGATGTACCTCGGGACATGCGATCACCGGTCTTTCCAATCTTCAAGTGCCTTCGTTGATCGCGGTAATTGGTTTTTTCATAGGAGGGCTGTTTATGACCTTCGTTTTGTTCCCCCTAATATTTTAGCAGATTATGAAGTATATAAAGTTTCTATTGATCGGGATTTTCTTTGGTATCATCATGACGAAGTCTGAGGCCATATCATGGTACCGCATTCAAGAGATGTTTCGATTTCAATCTTTTCATATGTATGGCATCATTGGCTCTGCTCTGGCGGTCGGCGTAGTAATCATACAATTGATTAAGAGGAAGCAACTTAAGGCATACAATGGCGATCCGATTCATCTTGCCGATAAGGCGTACAGTATACGTCGCTATCTATTTGGAGGAATCATCTTCGGATTAGGATGGGCACTCAGTGGAGCTTGTCCTGGTCCTATGTATACCTTAGTAGGCAATGGATTTTCAGTATTTATAATAGTTATACTCAGTGCTATATTAGGGACCTACGTATATGGATTATTGAGGGATTGGTTACCACATTGATCACTGATGCTTTATGACTGAGTAAGAGCTAACTCATTAGACACTACCAAACTTTGGTAGCATCTGATGAGTTACCCATTTGCTCCATTTTTGTTGTAGGTAAGGATTGTTGTGAATCCCATTATCTGCATCTTTTTTGCCGATCTTTTCACTTCGATACCATAACAGATTGCTCCTAAGAAGTCTTATGGCGTTGCTCTATTATAAGAGAAGCCACCACCATTATCACGTCCTACAGTCCATGCTGTAAAAGTGACATTTAGGAAGATATTGTCCTCTATTAAGTGCAACACTAGTTCCATGCCAACTACATCTTGCAGACGCCCACCTATAGCCTCTCTAAATGGTGCAAACTCCAATCCATCCAGATCATCGGTACGCCCTAGGGCCCACTCGGTACCGGCGGGACTTGAGTTCTGATCTCCTTCAGTCTCAGCTGCTAGATTGAATATCGGTCCTCGATCAGCCGCTCTTGTGATGATCACATTAGCTGTGAGGGTATCCTGATTACCCGGCGCCATAAAATCAACATTATCGGCTAGAGTAAAAGTCAACTCTTCGCCCATCCATATTGTCGTCGTGGTGGTATCCATGCCCAT
>CAZDHV010000111.1:5968-9714 GCA_964505335.1 uncultured Saprospiraceae bacterium
TATCTATGGTATGAGATTACTCATCCCACATTTAAGAATTATTTCTATTGGTTAATAGCCGTATCCATATTTTTCTTTTTGTTGGAGGTTATTGTTCCGTGGCGCAAGAAGCAATCGATCTTAAGAAGAGACTTTTGGCTGGACGCTTTTTACATGTTCTTCAATTTCTTTCTGTTTTCTCTGATCATCTACAATGCAGCGTCAGATGTAGTGGTTGTCCTATTTAATGATGGTATTAAGACGGTTTTCAATGATTTCGATTTACAAGGATTGAATCCAATGAATACATGGCCTATATGGGCGGTATTAATTACTGGATTTGTCATTCGCGATTTTATTCAATGGTGGGTTCACCGATTACTACATCGATCAGATTGGTTATGGCAGTTTCATCAGGTTCATCATTCTGTTGAGCAGATGGGCTTTGCCGCACACCTTAGATATCATTGGATGGAGAACATCGTGTATAGGACACTGGAGTATATCCCCCTTGCCCTATTAGGAATAGGTCTTCATGACTTTTTTATCATCCACATTTTTACTTTAGCATGGGGACATTATAACCACTCTAATATATCTGTGAGCCACAGATACACTGGAGCTCTCATCCTAGGTTTAGTAGGGCTGATTATCAGTCAAAATCTACTTGGCTTTAATCTGGTTGGTACTTCGACTGTGATGACTACCATAATAATTGTTGGTGTGGGTACTGCAATAGGCTTCTTCTTATTGGGTCCAGTGATGAGATATGTATTTAATAGTCCAGAGATGCATCTATGGCATCACTCCTATGAGTTACCTAAAGACAAGCGTTACGGGATTAACTTTGGATTGACCTTGTCTTTATGGGACTATTTATTTGGCACTGCTTATCAGCCTCATAACCATGGAGATGTCAGGCTGGGATTTCCCGGTGTTGAGCATTTTCCTGAGTCTTTTCATGAGCAGATTGCCTTAGGTGTGCTCAATAAAGGATTCAAGGCTTCTGATTATGAGCGGTTGGAGTAGCCTCTTCTTCAGGAGATTGTTAAGTGAAAAATTAGGTCTACTTATAAAGACCTGATGGCATAGTTGTCGGACATGCATAGTCAGATAGCTCAAAACGGGCATCATACTTCAGCGCTCTAAATCCTCCCTTGATATTGATTAGGTTGTGGACTCCTTTTGACTTGAGAATAGATATAAAGATTAACGATCGATAGCCCGTAGCGCAATAGACATAATAACTGACATCATCATTGAGGTGCGGATCTAAAGGGTTTTCAGAGATATTACTTAATGGGATGTTTTGAGCATTGATCATGTGCTGGCTATAGTATTCGCTGGGCTTTCGTACATCGATGATAGTTGGCTGATCGACCAGCGCAAAATCTTCGAGTGATATGGAGGTGATCGTATTTACTTCTCTCTGGGAGTTACTCCAAGAATGAAACCCACCCTCGAGATACGCCAGCTTATAGTGGGTACTTGTACGTTTTAATCTTGAGTATACTTCTGTTAACCGATTAGGATGAGCAATCACGACTACAGTTTTGATGGATTCTGAGATAAGTGCTGTTATCCAAGCATTAAAGTTTCCATCAATCCCCAAGAATATTGACTGTGATATGAATCCAGCTCGAAACTCTACTTTAGATCTTGTATCAAGTACTAAGGTGGATGCCTGGCGAGATAGAGACTCAAATTGATCTAATGATAGTGCTGCGAAAGAATCTTCAGAGATAGCGCATGACTGGTTACTAGAGTTGTGCATATAACTGTTATTGTTTTGAGACCTTTGGCTCTGAGCTTATTTTTTGGATGATAACTCTAATACTATAATCTGATTGCGGGCGGTAGATAGCTTTTTATCCAAAGCTAACTTTTTGACTAGTCTAGAGATGACCTCTCTTGAGGAATTGAGATCTTCAGCTATATGATAATGAGTAATATCTAATGTAGCTGTTTGTAACACCATCGCCCGATCCTTCAAGTATTTATAGAGCCTTTGCTCCATGTTAGAGAAGGCCAAAGAATCAATGGTCTGTAACATTTCTTTCATTCTTGTCTCATAACTATCAAATACAAAATGACGCCAAGATTTGTACTTAATGATCCATTCTTCCATTTTTTGGATGGGTATCATGAAGGCCAGTGTAGGTGCTTCAGTCATAGCTTTGATCTTGCTGATTCGCCCGCCCAGTGAGCTAGTCATAGTCATGGCGCATGAATCCCCTGATTCCAGGTAGTAGAGTAAAAATTCTCTGTCGTCTTTGTCTTCATCTACGATCTTGACGGCACCCTCTAAAATCAAGGGCATGTGTGTGATTTTGTCACCGATGTCCATGATAATTACTCCAGCATCTAGCTTTTGGAAAATAGCATCACGTATAATTTCCTCCATTACCTCAGGCTCAAAGACGTATTGGTATCGCTCATTTAACAATTCTGCGCTATTCATATAAAATCATTATGAAGATCTACGGTGAAATGTTCCTTACAAATATCACAGATTATAGAACAATGCTCATGTGACTTAGGTCACGCTCCACAATCTCATCTGCATTTACCTTGTGGCTATGAATCGAGAGAACGTGCGAAAGCTACTGCTGGTATGTGTGATATGCCTAGCAGCATTTACAGGTCTCTATTTCTTAATAAACACATTTTATTAAACGCTTAAAATATTATCGATATGACAAAGAATATGGGAGCAGCAGACAAAGGTATCAGGCTATTACTCGCCGCAATCTTCGTTGGACTATTTATGACCAAAACAGTTACAGGAGCTTTAGGCATTGTGCTACTTGTCGTAGCAGGTGTTTTTGTACTTACAAGCCTGGTTAGCTTCTGTCCTTTATATACGCTCGTAGGGGCTAAGTCCTGCTCAACCGAGTAGACTAACACTGCTCTTATTATCACATTATTTCTAATAATCTATTTATCTATTCAATAAATACTATGAGAACGCTAAAACTAAATTTATCTATTATTCTAATTTCTTTATTCCTCACTGTCACCACCTTGAGTGCGCAAAATGTAGGTATAGGAACAACAAAACCAGGTGCCAAACTTATGGTGGTTGGTAATCCAGGAGCTCCGACACTGAATATATTACCAGATTCTACATCTGGAATGAACCCGACTATCCGAGCAAATGATAACGGTCGAGTTGGAATTGGAACAACCAGTCCAGGAGCAAGATTAATGGTAATTGGTACAGACGGTGCCCCTACACTTAACATATTGCATGATGGAATGAATCCTACTGATCCTGCAATTCGAGTGAATGATACTGGCAGAGTAGGAGTTGGTACGACGAGTCCAGGAGCGAGATTCATGGTAGTGGGTACTGATGGAGCACCTACACTTAATATACTTCATGATGGAATGAATCCTATGAATCCCGCTATCCGAGTGAATGATAATGGTCGAGTAGGGATCGGGACAACTAGTCCGGGTGCACGATTTATGGTAGTAGGTCAAAATGACATGGAGCCCACTGTTAATGTGCTGAATAGTGCTGGAAACTTAGCATTTAGAATTAATGATGATACACATGTAGGCATAGGAACACCTACCCCTGGCGCTAGATTAATGGTTGTCGGCGGAGGGAACACCGATGAGTCAGCTGCTCTAAATGTGGTGAATGCCAACGGGGAGTTAGCACTCCATGTCAGAGATAATGCAAGAGTAGGAATCGGTACGACCAGCCCCGGCGCCAAACTAATGGTAGTCGGTACAGATGGAGCGCCTACACTCAATGT
>CAZDHV010000112.1:0-9629 GCA_964505335.1 uncultured Saprospiraceae bacterium
ACGATTAATTTGGATTGTCTCTTCATTCTTAACTGAAATAAAAAAGGAGCCTTACGTGGTAAGGCTCCTTATATTTTTGTTTCTCTTATAGCTCGGACCCTACCTCATTTATCACTAAAGAAGTAAAAGAAATAGAAGCCGCTATAAGAGAAAGTACTATTCATTCTGCCGTAAAAGTATGTCCAATTATTAAGAAATTCAAAGCTTATGCAGTTAGCAACGCTATTTTTCTCTTCAATACATCCTTCAGAGGAACCCCTTCAATCTTGCTTTCGAGCCACGAGATGATGTCGAGATACAGAAAGGGTCTTCTTTCAAAATCCTCACCCTCTACACGTTCTAAATTGATTTTTAGCTTGATGAACTGCTGTTTCAAGTCAAATTCGTTCGTTTTGGGCAGTTTTCTTAAAAACTCCAACACGAATTTCAGCCCCTTCTGCAAGTGCTTAATCTTAGACAGATAGCGGTATGTTGATATAATCTGATGAGAAATTAATCTTTCATTTCCTTTTTCAAAATGTATGATCAGGGAGAGCATTCTTGCAAAACACTGGATATCTTCTCTAAAGTTGGGGTATATATTGTTGGTAATCTTATTCAAGCAGACTAGTGACTCATCGAAATTTCCTGCACAGAAATAAAGACATCCAATTTTAAAATTAGAGGTCAGTTCACGGTTGAGATCCCATTCTAACTCATTGTCGATTAGAAATTTACGGTTGCGATTGATGTACGCCACAGAATCATCATATTCTCCATTCAGAAAAAATTCGTTGATCTCATGTGTCGACTTAATCAAGATATAAGTAGAGTATTCATCCCGATTCATCAACTTCATATGTTCCTCACCAATGGTCTTAAACTTGGATAGCTCTTTTTTAAACCGATCATAAGCCTGAGACATGAATAGAGCATTAAGTACATTATGGTAGCTCTTAATGTATATGGTTAGTTCTTGAGAGATCCATTGGCTGTCATCCTCTTCTTCAAATAGTTGTTTCCACTTGGTGGCATATTTAAAATAATTCGGGAAGTCCTGTATCATAAAATGATACCACACGTGGGATTGGAAATAATACAACTTGCCATAAAAGTCGAGTTTGGAGATCGAAACCGATGGCAGATTAGTCTTAAAGAAATCCGACAACTGATCAAAATCTTGGCTGTCTTTAACAAATCCCTTTTGGAGATATAACCCATATAGTGACAGGGAGAGATTCGATAAGCTATGATTCACGTTGAGGTAGTCTAAAGTAGTTTGCGACTCCGTCGTGAGCTCCATGGCCTTTGGATACATACTTCCTGTAATATAGAGCGCCTCTATTTTTTTCTCAATCTCGAGTGCGGTTATATGTATGGCATGTTTTTCAAGTTCTTGAGCTTGTTTTTTAATTTTTTCAAGCTGATCTATGCTGGCTCTGTAGAGCCCCTTGTTATATAATATCTGTGCATGATCGAGCTGTTCCCTGAGTTGTAAGTCAATAGACTGTGTCCTGTGCTGTTGGCGTAGGGAGATCAGTAGCTTTTTGTAGAGATTTGATTTTACATTAGATAGCTGACGTTTTGTAACACCCTTGACTTGCTTCAAAATCTTTGCCTCATCATACGTTGGATTTTTATCTATATGATCAAATAATGCCATAAACAAGCTTTCAGAACCCTTGGAGCTAGCGTTCATCGCCATCTTAAATTGCCGCTTTTCGGCGGAAGTTAAAGAATTGATCAATTTATATAAATGGTCCGTAGACTTATAAGGCATTGTAATTTACTCGTTATAAAAGGCTGATAATCAATTGTATATACGTGTCACATAGTGTTTAGACGATGTAATTATGAGGATTATTGACCGAATAAAAAAAAGGAGGACCGATATATTTGATAACAAGAGTTGATAAATGTTATGGCACAGAAAAGAATACAAATTTTTGATACCACACTAAGGGATGGCGAGCAGGTGCCAGGATGTAAGTTAGATAGAGATCAAAAATTAAAACTAGCAGAACGTCTTGAAGAGCTTGGTGTGGATGTCATTGAGGCCGGATTTCCAATCTCCAGTCCAGGAGATTTCAAGGCGGTCCAAGAGATCGGCAAGCTAATCAAGAATGCAACAGTCTGTGGCCTATCGAGAGCAGTTAAGCAAGACATTAAAGTGGCGGCGGAGTCATTGAGCACAGCCAAAAGGCCTCGTATTCATACTGGCATTGGCACTTCTGATTCGCATATCTATGATAAACTTCTAACCACACCTGAGAAAGTCATCGAAAGAGCTCGAGGAGCGGTTAAGTATGCGAAGTCATTTGTGGAGGATGTAGAATTTTATGCTGAGGATGCCGGGCGAACAGAAAATGCATTTCTGGCTAAGGTCATCCAAGAAGTCGTAAATGCCGGGGCGACTGTACTTAACATACCAGATACAACGGGATATTGCTTGCCAATGGAGTTTGGGGAGAAAATCAAATACCTCACGGAACATGTGGTTGGTATTGATAAGTGTACGATATCTGTGCATTGTCATAATGATTTAGGCCTTGCAACATCTAACTCTATAGCAGGTATTCAGAACGGCGCCACACAGATCGAGTGTACCATGAATGGTATTGGTGAGCGGGCGGGCAACTGCTCTCTCGAGGAGGTTGCCATGATTATCAAGCACAGATTAGGAAATCAGTTTTGTACTAATATTAATAGCAGGCTACTTAATCCACTTAGCCGAGAGGTCTCCATGGAGATGGGTATGTCCGTTCAGGCAAATAAGGCTATCGTAGGGGAGAATGCATTTGCACACTCATCAGGTATACATCAAGATGGCGTAATCAAAGCTCGTGACACTTATGAAATCATAGATCCATTAGAAGTTGGATTGACTAAATCATTGATTGTTTTGACAGCTCGATCGGGCAGGGCAGCCTTAGCGTTTAGATTCAAGGAGTTAGGTATTAACCTAACCAAGCGAGAACTCGATGCAGCTTACAAGATATTTTTAGAAGTGGCAGATAGTAAGAAAGAAGTCATTGATGAAGATCTCAAAGTGATCTGGAAAGGAATGAATGTAGCTGTAGCCTAATCTGGCTCTTGAGATTTAGCACTATTGATACGTGATGATTGATACGATACCCCATAATATCCCCAAACTCTATCCTGAGATTAAGAAGAAGTGTGAGGAAATAGAATTTTCGATGTTATCGGATATTCAGCTAGGCTCATTGTTAAAGACCTTGGTGGCAGCCAAACCGGGTGCGAAGATTTTGGAGTTAGGCACAGGAATTGGTTTAGCATTATCATGGATTCAAGACGGGATGGACGACAACTCCAAAATTATTTCTATTGACAATGACCCAGAATTGATAGCCACTGCTTCAGAATACTTTTCTGAGGATTCAAGAGTTGAATTAATATGCGCTGACGGTGGTGATTGGCTTCAGAATTATTCAGGTTCAATGTTTGACTTAATATTTGCGGATTCATGGCCTGGTAAGTATAGAGAATTAGACGTCACATTACAATTGCTGAAGGTAGGAGGTATCTATGTGATTGATGATATGATAGAGCAGGATAACTGGCCAGAAGGACATCGTGAAAAGGCGCAAAACTTAATCAGTGAGTTAGAGGAAAAAGACAATTTTACAATGGTAAAATTGAATTGGTCGACAGGCATAATAATAATGACAAAACAGAGGCCTTAGGGTCTTCAAAATATAAATTGATGGGAAAGACTTTGTTTGATAAAGTGTGGGACGCTCATGTGGTGAGAAAAATTGAGGATGGTCCCGACGTATTTTTTATTGATCGACACTTTGTTCATGAAGTGACGAGTCCAGTAGCTTTTGTGGGCTTACGGCAGCGGGGCATCGACGTGATGTATCCAGAGAAGACATTCGCTACAGCCGATCATAATACGCCGACATGGAACCAGCACTTACCTGTAGCTGATCCATTATCGGCTAATCAACTTGAGGCCCTCGCACAGAATGCTGAGCAGTATGGAATCTCACATTGGGGCTTAGGACATCGCAACAACGGAATCGTTCACATTGTAGGACCTGAAAATGGGATCACATTGCCAGGCTCAACCATAGTATGTGGAGACTCACATACATCTACACATGGAGCATTTGGTGCCATAGCATTTGGCATAGGGACTTCGGAAGTAGAGATGGTTCTCTCGGCGCAGTGTATTATGCAGCCTAAACCTATGAAGATGCGCATCAATGTGAATGGCAAGTTAGGTTTTGGGGTGACACCTAAAGATGTAGCACTCTATATTATCTCACAGCAGACGACTTCTGGGGCTACAGGATACTTCGTAGAGTATGCTGGAGATGTATTCGAAGACATGTCGATGGAAGGTCGTATGACCGTGTGTAATCTATCTATAGAGATGGGTGCTCGTGGTGGCATGATTGCCCCAGATGAAAAGACATTCGCATATGTAAATGGTCGCAAGCATGCTCCGAAAGGTGCTGATTGGGATAAAGCCTTGGCTTATTGGAAAACCTTGAAGACTGATGCAGACGCAGAGTTTGATGAAGAGTTCACCTACAACGCTGCAGATATCGAACCCATGATTACCTATGGTACCAATCCCGGGATGGGGATGGGGCTGACACAAAGCATCCCTACTGCGGCTGAAGTAGAGGGAGGAGAGCTCACCTATAAGAAGTCATTAGGATATATGCAGTTTAATGAGGGCGAAGAGATGCTCGGCAAGGAAGTAGACTATGTCTTCTTAGGCTCTTGTACTAATGGACGTATTGAAGACTTCAGAGCATTTTGTTCAGTAATAGAGGGCCGGAAGAAGGCTGAAAACATCACGGCTTGGTTGGTTCCCGGATCTCACAAAGTCGTTGATCAAATAAAGGCAGAAGGTCTTGACAAGGTCATAGAAGAATCGGGGTTTGTCTTGAGAGAACCGGGGTGTTCTGCATGCTTGGCGATGAATGATGACAAGGTGCCTGCTGGGAAGCTATCAGTTTCAACAACTAATAGAAATTTTGAAGGTCGTCAAGGCCCAGGATCACGCACATTGTTAGCATCTCCTTTAGTTGCAGCAGCTACTGCGGTAAGTGGAGTAGTTACTGATCCGCGTACATTGATAATTGCTTAGAAGAGAAGAAATATGGCCTACGATAAATTTGGAGTATTAACAAGCACGGCATATCCGCTTCCTATAGAGAATGTGGATACTGATCAGATCATACCAGCGAGATTTTTAAAAGCTACCGAAAGGAAGGGCTTTGGTGATAACTTCTTTAGGGATTGGAGATATGATAAAAATGACAATCCTATAGCAGATTTTCCGCTTAATGATGCCAAGTATACAGGTGCAAAGATCCTAGTTGGCGGCAAGAACTTCGGTTCGGGATCGTCACGAGAACATGCTGCTTGGTCGGTATATGATTTTGGATTGAGGTGTGTGATTTCATCATTTTTTGCAGATATCTTTAGAAACAACTGTCTCAATATTGGTGTGCTACCAGTACAGGTGTCACCAGAGTTTGCGCAGAAGCTATTTGATGCGATCTATGCTGATCCTAAGACTGAGATCAAAGTAGACCTTCCTAATCAGTCCGTGACATTAGTAGCTACTGGAGAGTCAGAAACTTTTGAGATCAACGGCTATAAGAAAGGAAACATGCTCAACGGTTTCGACGATATAGATTATCTACAAAATATTAAAGAAGACATCAAAATATTTGAGGCAACTCAAGAGATCTACTAACGAATGAAGAAATTAGAAAATATAGCGGTACTTGCTGGTGATGGTATAGGTCCCGAAGTAATGGCACAGGCCGTTAAAGCTCTTAAGGCGATAGAGGAAAAATACAAACATAACTTTCGATTTAAGGAAGCGCTTATGGGTGGTATCGCCATAGATAAGACGGGCAAGCCACTTCCTGAAGAAACACTCAATGTTGCTCTCGAAGCGGATGCAGTGTTGCTTGGTGCAATTGGTGCCCCCAAGTACGCTGACCCAACACTCAAAGTAAGACCTGAGCAAGGACTCTTAGGCTTGCGAAAGGCACTGGGGCTATTTGCTAATATCCGTCCAGTCAAGGCCTATGATAAATTATTAGGTCTATCGCCTATCAAGAATGTTGCTGGCTCGGACTTCGTAATATATCGTGAATTAACCGGAGGAGTATACTTCGGCGAGAGTGGTCGAAATGAAGATAACACCATGGGCTACGATATCATGAGCTATGAGAGATATGAAGTCGAGCGCATCGCCCATGCAGCTTTTAAGAGCGCCATGAATAGGCGGAGCGAGCTTTGTCTGGTCGATAAAGCAAATGTACTTGAGGTGTCGAGATTTTGGAGAGAGACAGTTAATAAGGTTGCTGAGGAGTATCCGTCAGTTGAATACTCACAGCTCTACATCGATAATGCAGCCATGCAGATTATATTGAATCCATCGAGATTTGATGTGATCCTCACGGCTAATTTGTTTGGAGATATCCTCTCAGATGAGGCCAGTGTGATTTCAGGCTCGTTAGGATTGTTGCCCTCATCATCTATTGGTGAGAAACATTGCCTCTTTGAGCCAGTACATGGATCATATCCAGAGGGTGCAGGGAAGGACATAGCCAATCCAGTAGCTATGATACTGTCAGCGGCGATGATGCTGGAGCAGTTCGATATGATCAAAGAGGCTCAAGATATCTATGATGCAGTGGATCACTGCATGGAGAAGAGTATCATGACTGAAGACCTCAATCCCGAGGTGAGCTATTCCTGTTCGCAGATGGGAGATATCATCGAGTCCTTAATCTTGGGTGAGGATATCAAACTCAAAAGTGTTAAAGAAGGAAGCGCAAGCATTATTTAATCTTATGAATCTACAAGCTTTGAACAGGATGAAAAATTGTGCACCTTTAGTAGACAATTATGAAATTAATAAACATCATATCAGTGATTAGCGTGGTCGTCATTTTGACAACCTAAGAATGGTATGATATATGAATATAAAAAGAGACCATTCTACACAGGATGGTCTCTTTTCTTTTTATATGATATAGAATATGCTTAATAAGTACAGTAGGACGATTACTCAAGATGAGACGAGACCAGCTGCTCAGTCTATGCTACATGCGATAGGGCTGACAACAGAGGATCTCAAAAAGCCTCAAATTGGTATTGCCAGTACTGGATGGGACGGCAATCCGTGCAACATGCATCTTAACGGATTGGCAGCTAAGATTAAGGAGGGCGTCAATCAAGAAGATTTGGTTGGGTTGATATTTCATACGATCGGCGTCAGTGACGGAATGTCTATGGCGACCAATGGAATGAAGTATTCGTTACCATCACGTGATATTATAGCAGACTCGATCGAGACAGTGGTCAATGCGCAATGGTATGATGGACTCGTGACAGTGGTGGGATGTGATAAGAACATGCCTGGCGCTATGATGGCCATTGGTAGACTTAATCGCCCTGCGATACTGGTATATGGCGGAACAATCGCTCCAGGACATCATCAAGGAAATAAGCTTGACATTGTCTCTTCATTTGAGGCCTTAGGGCAGAAGATTGCCGGAGAGATTACCGTTGACACTTTTAAAGAAATTATTAGAAATGCTTGCCCAGGAGCAGGAGCATGTGGAGGAATGTATACGGCCAATACCATGTCTTCTGCGATAGAGGCACTTGGGATGTCATTGCCCTATAACTCATCTAATCCTGCGGTAAGCAGTGATAAGACAGATGAGTGCGCCAGAATAGGTAAAGCTATACGCAACTTGCTTGAGCTCGACCTTAAGCCAAGAGATATCATGACAAGGCAGTCATTTGAGAATGCCATAAGATTAATCATCGTACTGGGTGGCTCGACTAATGCAGTGATGCATATGGTCGCTATGGCAAAAGCCGCAGGTGTGGAGCTGAGCATTAATGACTTCCAAAGATTAAGTGATGAGACACCATTCTTGGCAGATCTTAAGCCAAGTGGAAAACATGTTATGGAAGACCTGCACAAGGTAGGGGGGATTCCTGCAGTACTAAAATTGATGCTGACTGAAGGCATGCTGCATGGTGATTGTATGACGGTTACAGGCAAGTCTATGGCGGAAAATCTTGATGCTGTTCAGGGACTTGGGGAGTCACAGAAAGTAATCTATCCTGTATCGGCACCAGTTAAAGAAACAGGACACTTGAGAATACTTTATGGAAACCTCGCAACTGAGGGCTCCGTGGCTAAGATCACTGGTAAAGAAGGCTTGAAGTTTAGTGGTAGCGCAAAGGTGTTTGATTCAGAGGATGATGCTAACCATGCTATCCAAGATGGTAAAATTGAAAAAGGAGATGTCATCGTCATACGCTACTGTGGACCTAAGGGTGGACCGGGAATGCCAGAGATGTTAAAGCCTACCTCATTAATCATGGGAGCAGGATTGGGCAAAGAAGTAGCATTGATCACTGATGGGCGATTTAGCGGCGGCACACATGGATTTGTTGTAGGACATATCACGCCAGAGTCATTTACCGGAGGAAACATAGCCTTGCTACAGGATGGTGATCAGATCACCATCGATGCCGAGCAAAATTCTATCGCTGTAGAACTCAGTGATGAAGAGTTGGCGAGTCGTAGAGCATCTTGGAAGGCGCCAGAACGACCAGTGTCAGGGATATTAAAAAAATATAGATACACAGTCTCTTCAGCAAGTGAGGGGTGTGTAACCGATGAACTATAGGATTATGGGAAAAACAGCAGCTGTAACCAAAAAGACCAAAAAATCTAAGTCAAGACGTATGACAGGGGCTGACGCTGTCATGGAATGTCTCTTACAAGCTGAGGTTGACCTCATCTTTGGCTATCCTGGAGGTGCTATCATGCCGATATATGATAGTCACTACAAGTATCAAGACAAGATCAGGCATGTCCTGACACGTCATGAACAGGGAGCTATTCATGCTGCCCAAGGATTGGCAAGGGTCACCCGTAAGACAGGAGTCTGTATGGCAACCTCAGGTCCTGGAGCCACTAACCTATTTACAGGTATAGGTGATGCCCTGATGGATAGTACGCCATTGGTCTGTATCACTGGTCAGGTATTTAGCCATCTATTAGGATCAGATGCATTTCAGGAGATTGATGTTATCGGATGTACTACATCGATTACTAAGTGGAACTATCAGATTACTCGAGCAGAAGAAATCCCTGAAGTATTTGCTAAGGCATTTTATATTGCTAATTCGGGACGGCCAGGGCCAGTATTAATAGACATCACTAAGGATGCGCAGATTGCAGAGTTTGACTTTGTCCCAGTAACTAATCCTAAGATTAGATCTTACCATCCATTGCCGAGGATAAAAGCTGATGATGTTGCTGAGGCTGCGGCGATGATTAAGAAGGCTAAGAAGCCATTTATTCTTGCTGGCCATGGCATCCATATAGCCGAAGCGCAGGATGTCTTTAAGGAATTTATCGAGAAGACCGGTATTCCTGTGGGCTGTACAATTCACGGATTATCTACGATTCCCGATGATCATCCATTACATATGGGTATGCTCGGGATGCACGGCAACTATGGCCCTAATATGATGACCAACCAGTGCGACTTGCTCATAGCTATAGGGATGCGATTTGACGATAGGGTAACTGGGAGACTGGACAATTATGCTCCTAAGGC
>CAZDHV010000113.1:0-9611 GCA_964505335.1 uncultured Saprospiraceae bacterium
TCAGTAGATCAACATGATCAAGTTTTGTCAAGATTGTATTCGCAAATGATTGAACCGAAGCGAGATCACTGAGATCCATGGGAGCCATTTCTATTGATTGATTCAACTCAGCAAGGTTCTCTTTAGCTCTTTGCATAGAGCGTCCAGCGACAATTACTTTTGCTCCCTTCTCTGCAAGTGCTCGGGTGGTTTCGAGACCGATACCACTATAACCGCCTGTGACGATCGCCACATTTCCTGAGAGATCTATATCTGCCAGTACTTCTTTACCGGTGCTCTTTCGGTTGAACGGTGATGCAACTTGTATTTGATCTGCTACTGCCATGATTCATTTTAATTTGTACGAAAAGATAGTTGTTTGTGAGATGATATTTAACCGGTTTTACGAACCTGTCAATTGTTTACGCTTGAAGAATGAACACTTAAGATTGAAGACTAATCTGAATTGTACTTTTACTTGCCAAATGATCTAATGGCCGTCCCAACAATAAGCATAATAGGAGGAGGAATTGGAGGTCTAACCTTGGCCTTATCCTTAGAGAAAGCTGGTATTGAATATCACCTTTATGAACGTGTTACACAACTTGAAGAAGTCGGAGCGGGCATCTGGCTCGCCCCTAATGCCCTTCAGGTGATGGAATCACTTGGTACTTTAAAGGCTATAAGTAGTCAGGGGCATTCTATTGATCGCATCACCATTGGCACTTCTGATCTTAGTCCAATATCTGATCATGATCAAGATTTTATAAAACAGGAGTTTGGGTATTCATCTGTGGCGATTCATAGGGCCAGATTTCAGCAAATACTTTATGAGAGGATTCCGTCGGATAAAATTAGTCTCGGCAGTTCATTAGATTCATATAGTTATGATCCAGATGGCAATCTCTCCATTAGATTTGAGAATGGACATGAAGTGAATAGTTCACATGTAATAGCCGCAGATGGTATCAATTCCAGAGTACGAAATCAGCTTTTTCCTAATAGTGAGCTGAGGTATTCTGGGCAGACCTGTTGGCGTGGTATCTCTAATATCAATTTGAAATCTGAGTTTCAGAATCGTGGAATGGAATTATGGGGAGGACGCCTACGCTTTGGACTCTCTCAGATATCTGATAGAGAGGTTTATTGGTTTGCTGTAGCGCTAGCACCAGCTAATCAATCCGATCCAGTAGGAACTACTAAACAACGATTAATTGATATGTACAAGTCCTACCATCCGATGATCAGTGATATCATAGAGGCAACGCCAGATGGCAAGATCATGAGAAATGACATTTCCGATCTTAAGCCAATTGAAAAATGGTATTACAAGCGAATCTGTTTAATGGGCGATGCGGCACATGCAACAACACCTAACATGGGTCAAGGCGGTGGACAAGCCATTGAAGATGCATACTATTTAACCAAGGCCATCCAGGAGTATGGCCTGGACACGGCATTTGGGCACTTCCAAAATACGAGACAGAAGAAGGTAAATAAGATCGTTACTCAATCTTGGAGAATTGGCCAAGTTGCACACTGGAAATATGGTCAAAGCCTAAGGAATATACTTATGAGCAATATACCTGATCGACTTTTTAAGCAGCAGATGTTGCAGTTGTATCGATTAGATTCAAGCTTATGACGCTGTTGTTCAAAAGAAGGAATTTAGATGCTCAATCATATTCTTCTTAAGTTTCTTTTCTATAAAGGCACACATCTGCCATTAAAACATCTTTCTCCTGGATTACAGTCCCTCCCACTTCTACAAAAGTTGTTATTGAAGGGATCAGGGACGCAATCTCCATTGTCGCAAATAAATCCTGATCTACAGGTAACTCGACAACATGGTACGTTTGTGCAATTATGGAAAGGGTATATTTGATTAATAGCTCTAATATCATCTCTTGAAAGCTCATCCCTATTTACATTAAATGTAGTTCCATTCAATCTTGTTATTGTTGCTTCGTTGGCTGTGCAATTACAAACTTGTGCGGGTAAACAGGCATTGGCGAAAAAACAAGGACCATACATCATAATAGATCCAAAGTCGAATCTTCCAATATCAATTGTTATGTTGTTTTGATCAAAATTATGGCCAAAACCACTTTGAATATTGTTTGTATTAACAATTATGTTGTTGTTTCGGTCATTTCTACTACTCTCATGCCACATCCCTAGGGCATGACATATTTCGTGAATAACAATACCAACATTACTATTTGAAGCAAGATTAATATTCTGACGACCTCCCTGCATACCAACGGCAGAACTATTACCATTTGCAAGTACAAATCGAATATAGTTCCGGTGTCTATTCGATCTCGCATTTCGCTGAACAAAAACTATGTTGGTTGATGCCTCTATATCATTCATTGCATCTAACACTCGAGTATTCAATAAAGAACTGGAAATTTCATACGGCACTAGATTATCGGTCCATCTTCTATTCGTCCTTGTTATAAAGGCACCTTTATCTGGTCTGTCTGCGATTTCTTTCATCTCTGATAATTGATCTTTTGATAAAATGATATCGCCTTGATAGATTATTTCCTCCCCGATTCGTTCATACTTTATATCAAAGTTATGTCCTTTATAAGTTCTTTGCTCACCTCGTATGTAAGGGCTATGCATTTCGGGTTGAATGATCTCCGCAGATGTTTGGGGAAATATATTTTCAGAAGATAATTCTGTATTATGACGCTGATTTATTTCTTGGTTAAAACCATCCAAAGCATCATCAGAACAAGCGACAATTAACAGTCCGATTAGAGATAAACTAATTATGTATTTTTTCATGACTTCCTTTTTACGAAAACTAACATAGAAGTAATCACTGCAATTTTCTTGCAGTCAGCTTTATAAATCACATCGAGATACGAGTTGGCTTTTTTAAGAAGCAGTTGTATGATTGAATTAATAATGCCTGTAGACTTAAGGCAACATCCTTAATTGATTCATCGCCTTTTTCTGTAGTTTACGAGCTCTAACTATCTGCATATATGCTGTCTAAACTCCTTAATCTCCTCAAGGCCATAGGTCCTGGGATCTTTGCCATAGGATATACTATAGGTACTGGGAGCGTCACCTCCATGATTGTTGCTGGTTCTCAGTTCGGGATGCAACTATTATGGGTTTTATTCCTGAGTTGCTTGTTTTCATGGGTTTTGATGGAAGCCTATGGTAGATACTACTTAGTAACAGGTGAGACGGCATTATACAGCTTTAAAAAGCGATTAAAATTAGGCCCACTGGTGGGGATATTGATCATAATGGGTATAACCCTCGGTCAATGGAATTCGCTCATTGGTATTTTGGGTATATCATCCAATGCAATTTTCGAGACTATAGGCTTGTTTTTTCCAGCGGCTAAAGGGCATGAATATATTGGGGTACTATCCATAGCCTTTATTATCATTTCCATCTTTTATACAGTATTGCTCAGAGGGACCTACAACATCTTTGAAAAGGTCTTAATCATATTCGTTAGTCTGATGGCCATTTCCTTTTTGCTTTCATTTTTTGTGGTTTTACCTCCTATTGGCGAAGTTGCTAAGGGGTTTATACCAGAGATACCTAAGGTAGAAGGTGGAAGATTACTGGTCGCAGCCTTTGTCGGGACTACTATGGCCGCAGCCACATTTCTGTCAAGACCTCTCTTTATCCAAGGCAAAGGATGGACTATCGACAACCTAACGGATCAACGTAAGGATGCGATTTGGGCGGCAATATTGATCTTCCTGATTAGTGGAGCCATCATGGCCGTAGCAATGGGCGCTTTTTACGAGGATGGGATTGTAGTCGAGAAAGTACTAGATATGGTAACCACACTCGAGCCAATAGCAGGAAGGTTCGCAATCGTCATATTCTTTATGGGTACGCTGTCTGCTGGCTTATCGTCCATCTTTCCCATACTGATGATTGCACCATTGATGATCGCAGATTATACTAAGGGAGAATTAGATCTTAGTTCCAATCGATTTAAGATTATGACAGCGTTGGCCTGTATCATTGGATTGGCAGTGCCGGCATTTGGGTTTAATCCTATCAAGGCCCAGATTGTTACTCAAGTATTCAATGTCTTTATTCTACCACTCGTAATCTTAAGTATGATGATTCTCATCAATAAAAAGTCATTAATGGGAGATCAAAAAGCGGGCATAGGTTTGAACATAGGTTTGTTCGGTGCATTGTTCTTTTCTCTTGTGATCTCTTACAATGGAATTGTAGCAATAATTGAAAGTTTAACTAAAACTGCGATATGAAGTATTTAAAATATGCTGCGATTATTCTGAGTCTATTAGTTATTATGTTTCTATTAATGGGATTGATTAAACCCACAATTGAATATAATAGTCAGATAACCGTGGATAAGTCAATAGAAGAATCATGGAATGTTACCCAGGATCCCAACAAAATGTCGCAGTGGATGACGGGATTCAAAAGCTTTGAACATGTTAGTGGGGAACCGGGTCAAGTGGGGTCTGTCTCCAATGTGATATTTGAAGTCAATGGCTCAGAAACGGTCATAAAAGAAACCATTACTAAGATTATTCCGAACCACTCAATAGCAATGACCTTCGAAAATGAAATGATGGAAATGGACTACGTTCTGGAGATGAAAGGTGATGCGAATCAAACTGAAATCAAAACCTACACCCTCGTAGAAGGCAATGGTATGATCACTAAATCTTTCATTGCAATGTCTCCGAGTTCTTTCAAAAAGCAAGAGGATACAAACCTATCTATGCTCAAGAATACCATTGAAGCCAATACTATAGATTATAAATCTCTAACAGTCGAACAATAAGCAGTAATTAAGATCAAGGGTTATACTCCTTCTGGTATGCTATTTACCAGTTCCTGTGTATAAGCCTCTTGAGGTGAGGTAATAATCTGATCTGCGACTCCTCGTTCAACTATTTTGCCGTCTTTCATAACGATGACTTCATCGCTGATATAATGAATTACCGATAGATCATGGCTAATGAAAATGATACTCAATTGGTACTTGGCCCTAAGGCTATCAAGAAGATTTAGGATTTGTGATTGAACTGAAACGTCTAGAGCAGATACGCTTTCGTCACAGATCAAGATCTGAGGTTCCACAGATAGCGCTCGAGCGATACATACTCGTTGTCGTTGACCTCCCGAGAGTTGATGTGGGTATCTATTGTAATATTCTTCATCTAAGCCAACCTCATTCAATAGTTCGAGCACTCGCTCCTTAGCACTTCCAGGACGTAACTTGTGGTAGTTGATCGGTTCAAGAATCGCTTGGCCAATGGTCATCCGAGGATTGAGGGAACCATATGGATCCTGAAAGATGATTTGAATCTGTCTTCGGAGATTTTTATCCGACGATAAGACTCGACCATCGATAGCTCTACCATCATAAATGATCTGGCCTTCGCTTGCCGGGATTACGCCACAAATACACTGAGCAACTGTAGATTTGCCTGATCCAGACTCCCCTACTATGCCCAGTACAGAGCCCTTGTATAATTTAAAAGACACATTATCGACCGCCTTCAAATACTGCTTCCTTTGGAAGATAGCCAGAGGATTAGTGCGATAATTCACGGTGAGATCATTGACAATAAGAACAATTTGATCTCTATCTATTTCTGCTTGAGGTCTTTTTTCCTCCTTATATATACCAGACATTACCTTGTCAACAGTTGGAAGCTGAATCTCATTATATGAGGGCTTAGGACGACAAGCTAGTAGTGCTTGAGTATAGTCTGATTGCGGATTGCGAAAAGTATCCGGGAGCATTCCTTGTTCTACTACATCTCCCTTGTACATGACTACTACCTTATTACATAATTCATTCACTAAGTCCAAGTCATGACACACGAAGATTAGTGCAATGTTTTTCTCGATTACGATGCGCCTTAATAATTGTATGATCTTCTTCTGTACCGTAACGTCTAACGCTGTTGTCGGCTCATCACAGATCATAATCTTAGGATCTCCCGCAAGAGCCATGGCAATGTTTACCCTTTGCAATTGTCCGCCGCTGAGTTCATGTGGATAAGAACGATAGATACGCTCTGCCTCTGGTAGCTCTACAGAGTCTATTAACTCTAACACCTCTGATTTACGCTGGTCTTTTGGAACGATATTATGGATCTCAAGAACCTCCTCGATCTGAGAGCCGCAGCGTTTGACAGGATTTAGAGAACTCATGGGCTCCTGAAAGACCATCGATATATCATTGCCGCGAATATCTGAAAGAGCTTGTTCGTCTAATTGGAGTAAATCAGTCGATGATTCATCGCTATATCTGATCACTTTACCTGTAGTAACGGCATTAGGATTAGGATATATTAAGTTGAGGATAGACAGGCTTGTGACAGACTTTCCTGAGCCAGACTCCCCTACTACACCCAAGCAATCTCCTTCGTAAAGCTCAATATTCACCCCATTGACAGCATCAGTTTCTCCAGTCTTTGTGCTGAATCTGACAGATAAATCTTGGATATGTAAGAGTTTGCTTTTTGCCATTTTCTTTAAGAACCTGAGCGTTCTTCACAAGTATAAAGCTAATTGCTCCGTTATTAGCACGAAATTAACGATTAAGCAACCTGGCTCACCGTCTCTTTAATGTATTCCTAAATCAGTTTATCGTATGATAAAATGGATAAAACGTATTCTCATATTATTGATCCTGCTCATAGTAGCTGGAGTAGTAACTATTGAGCTTAAGAAAGAAGCAATCATTAAGAAAGCTGTTGATGTAGTCAATAGCGAGTTGACGACGCCCATAACTTATGAGTCAGCGGGTGTCTCATTCTTGTCTACCTTTCCATCCTTAGGCGTAAAGCTAAAAGATGTGTCTATCGATGCAAATAAAGAAGGTGTCCCGGCGCTCATGAAGCTGGGAACATTCCAAGTCAATCTAAATATTATTGAGGCGCTTCAAAACAAGGAGTCCTACTCTATCAAAAAGCTATTACTATCTGATGGAACTATTACGGCCTATTCAGACCACAAAGGAGAGACCAATTATAATATTTCAAAAGAGTCCTCAGGAGAATCTAATGGCGCAAATATCAGTTTAGAATCTTTTGAAGTAGATAACATCAATCTAAGATATATCAATCATCAATCTAATACTACTATTAGTATGGATGATATTAACGCTGATGGATCTATCAAATACCTTAATCAGACAGTCGACGTGGAGCTTGACTACGATGCCGTCGTTGATGGTGGATTTATTAGCGATCATCTGAATATAAGTGGAGCAGGTTCCTTACTTCTAACAGATGATATGAGTAAGCTCAGCTTTGATGACCTAAAGACTAACATCAATGATCTTCCGATAAACAGCAGCGGGACAGTAAATTTCGATCATACAGGTGCCTATAATGTTTCAATATCGTCACCTGAAACTGAAGTAAAGAAATTGGCTTCATTGCTAAATGTATTTTATGAAAATCAGTACAGCGCTCTCAAGTCTTCAGGCACCTATGATTTAAAAGGGACGATTTCTGGTAATTCTTCAGGTGCTTATCCACTCTATGACCTGTCACTCAAGATGAATAATGGAAGTCTGAGCTATCCAAGTCTGCCTAAAAGGATAGACAGACTCAATGCAGATATCTCCTTGAAAAATACAACACAATCAAGCGCTTTTACGAAGGTTGTAATCAATAGTCTTGATGTTGCCAGTGCAGGAAATTTTGTGAAAGCTCTCGGTAATGTTAAGAATCAATCAGATGCCTATGACGTAGATATCGATTCAGATTTCGAGATCAATCTGAATGATATCAAAGAATGTATCCCCCTAGAGGCAGGAACAGAATTGACCGGAATCCTTGATGGCAAATTAGCCATCAATACTTCTGTCAATAATAGCTTAGGATTTATAGCAAGCGGTAGTGAGCTATTTGATGTGGATATAATAGGGCGAGATATAAAGTATAGCACCGCTAGTGAGTCTTACATGATTGAAGACATTACTGTTTCAGGAAGTGATGAGCATATCATTTATAAGTTGAAAGCGGAGAGTCTTTCCTTTGTTCAAGGACTTAATGTTGAGGGATCTTTAGAAGAACCGCTCTCTTTATTATCAGACGAAGAGTCTACTTCAGGTGTTCTAAATGTGGCAATTACTAAAATTGACTACGTTGCAGATGACTCTAAAGACTCTGTAACTGTAGCCAATTCATATCCTATCCCTAAGATCAACTTGATTACTGAGTTAGATATCGATGAAATCAATTATTCGAGCTATGGTATCAATGGATTAAGTGGGACGGGCAAGATAAGTGACGAGAGCTCAAGACTCGAATTCACAGCCGATGGAATCAATGGCAATATTATAACCGGAAAAGGAAGCTTGGATAAACTACTTCAGTATGGCCTGAATGGTGATACGCTCTCTGGAGATCTTACACTATATAGTCCAGATTTAAATCTTGACAGTTTTATTTCTGATGATACGACTGGAACAAGTGGGGTGACTGATCTACTCCCTAACAATATAGATCTCGATATATCCTACGATGTTGGCAAGGCTACTTTATATGGAATAGACTTGACGAAAGCACTAGGTGATTTAGATGTAAGCGGTAAGCAAGTTACCATGTCGCAGAAAGCAAAGTTTTTAGATGGCGACATCACCCTTACTGGACAGTTTGATGACTTTGTAGATGGAATTGGAGGGGTAGTTATTGATGTTGACGTCAAAGATGTTTCACTAAGCCAGACTGCTGAGAAAATCAAGTTGATCAATATGATATTGCCATTGAGCAAGTACATAAAGGGAGATTTTGATATGGTCTTTGAACTGAAGACTGACATTGATCAGAACTATATTCCAGATCTAAATTCAGTTAGTGCATTTGGAGAGCTAAAGACTAAGGATGGTGCCATCAATGGATTCGCCCCTATCGATACATTTTTAAGCTATTTGGACAGATCCACATCGGATAAGACCTGGCAGATTAAGAACCTCAGTCGTTATTTCTTAGTGGAAGATGGTCGTGTTGTAGTTAAGGAAATGACCTTAACTAGAGATGATATAGAGCTCTCATATGAGGGCACCCATGGCTTCAATCAAAATATCGACTATCACGTCACCATGAGCCTTCCAAGTTCTAAATTTAACATGCAAAAAGCTCTGAAGCTTTTGGAAAACAAAGGAGTGCTCACTAATAAGTTAGCTGGTATCACTGACGATGTGCGTGTTGAGGTAGATGCTTATGTAAGTGGTAACCTCCTCAAGCCTAAGGTGAAACTCACGGACATAGCTCTTGCTAAAGGAAGTATCAGGGAGAGTATTACCGAGAGAATCACCCAAACTGTAGAAGAGAAAAAAGAAGAAGTTGAGCAGACGGTCCGTGATACTATCGATCATGTCCGTAACACGGTCGTCGATTCATTGAATACGATAAAGGATGATATCATAGCTAAGAAAGATTCCGTGCAGCAGGTCCTCGTTAGTGAAATTGACAGTAGTAAGAAGGAGATTGAAGGACAGGTGATTACAATCATTGACTCTCTTAAAGCAGGTAATGTAGACTCCTTAACTTCTAAAATTAATGACATCTTCAAAGGTCAAGAAAGCAAGATTGAAAAGATCAAGGACAAGATTAAATTTCCAATATTTAAAAAGAAGA
>CAZDHV010000114.1:0-2228 GCA_964505335.1 uncultured Saprospiraceae bacterium
GTCATGGACTCATTATCGTATTGGCCATTAAAATCTGCTTTATTCGAAAAGTGCATGTCTGGATACCACAGTTGATACCTAACATCTTCTGCTGCATGCCACCAAAACCACCAATCGATCATTTCAATAGTAACATCAGGCATTTGGATATGTACCGCAACATATACGCTGCCATCGGCTAAGCGATGATATCCATTTTCACCGCTGAGATATCCATCTTTGCTCAATTGATTAATATCGGATCGACTCAGTAGATCTGATGAAGCTAATTCTTCGCCCTTATTGATGATCTCCGTGTGTTCTGCTGCAATTGGAGCATTAGCTCTCTGAAGATATTGATCATATTTGCTCATGCTATAAGCCGGTTTTAAACGATAGCTGGAAGTAAGTTACATCGTTTTATGCGATTGACAGACTCAGGTGATGCACCGGTTATTGTTAGGGCTCATTAAGACAATAAAGTTTGGGCGATCTGGTGGATGATTCATGAGATTCAAGAGATAGTTGATACATTCGTTGAACATAAAAACGACGTCGATGAAATTGTTGTTACCGGCACTACTGATTCTTGTTATAGCTGCTTGTCATAAGCAGAATCGTGTGCAACCAGATGTATCAGTTTACGCTATGATTACGCTTGATACAGTCCAAGCTCAATTATCTAAAACGATAGAAGAAACTTCTGGGCTTGCCAAGATAGATGGCACCTTTTGGACACATAACGATAGTGGTGGTGAGCCAGCACTTTATCAGTTTGATCCCCACAGTGGTGAAGTGCTCAGAACCGTGTTCTTCAATGGTGCTGAAAACAAAGACTGGGAGGACATGACGACCGATAGCTCCCATGTCTACGTGGGCAACTTCGGCAATAACTTTGGAAATCGGAAGGATCTCAAAATTTATAAAGCTCAGATATCGGATCTCTTATCTCAGGATGAGATTGATGCTGATGAGATTGCATTTAGCTATCCTGACCAAGATAGTTTCTTTAATGGCTATGACCATAATCATGATTGTGAGTCGATTATAGCATATGGAGATAGCTTATACCTGTTCAGCAAGAACTGGCAGAATATGCAAACTAAGCTATACAGCCTGCCTAATAAGCCTGGAACTTATGTAGCTAACTTGATCGACTCGAGCGACACTCGTGGCACCCTGACCGCTGCTGCTTTGTCAGACGATCGTAGTCAGCTATATCTTCTTGGCTATAATCCTGGCGATGGTTTTGATCCATTTATCTGGACTATTACCGACTGGTCCGGAACCAATTTTTTGTCAGGAGAAATGGAGCGGAAGAACATCACCAATAGACGTCAGACCGAGGGCATCGTTATGTCAGATGAAAACACACTTTTCATTTCTGCCGAAAACGAAAGTGGTGGCTATCCGATCCTTTTTAAGCTAAATCTCTAATCTCTTCGTTTCAATTTATATGGTAGAGATCAGACATGCAGCGACAGTATGTGTATTTCGTGAGCACCCTGAGGACGGGCTTGAAGTGTTGCTTCTTAAAAGGAACGAGAAGCTGAAATTTGCCCCAGGATTTTGGGTCTTTCCTGGAGGCAGAATAGAATCCGAAGAATTGACTTCCTATCCAGATATCAAACAAGCTGCGATCATTGCCGCCAAACGTGAGGCTAAAGAAGAAACCGACTTAAGTATAGACATTAATCCAGAACATCACTACTATCATTGGACTACACCCGCTGGAGAGTCGAGGAGGTTTGCCACTTGGTTTTTTCATTCATTGATAGACTTTGACAATAGTCAAGTCAAAATAGATGATAGTGAGATCGTGGATCACTCATGGGTTCCAGTTCATACGATCTTTCCTGCAGATCATAAGAGGAGTCAACAATTGCTCCCCCCAACATTTATATCCTTACAGCGGATCAAGAATGCACGTAGCTATCAAGACGTTGTGACTGAGTTTAACCGTACTGGCCCCATCACCGTTGCACCTAAAGTAGCATTTGATAATGGGGTATTCTGTAGTATGTATCCGGGTGATTCTGGTTATGAGGCTGTCGATCCCACTAAGAAGGACACGCTTCATCGATTAACCGGTAATCTACTTGAGGGAAATTATTTGTTCCACTATAGTGATCATTGCGATGAGCCCAGTATAACTGGAGGTGTTATGTTCTAACTTTCAACTTTCAACTTTCAACTTTCAACTTTCAACTTTCTTACTCGCAACTCGCAACTCGCAACTCGCAACTCGC
>CAZDHV010000114.1:2328-9548 GCA_964505335.1 uncultured Saprospiraceae bacterium
ACTCGCAACTCGCAACTCGCAACTCGCAACTCGCTACTCACTAACTCACTTACTCGCCACTCGAATTAACTCTCTACTAATCTCCTACAAACTCGAATAAATCCGACCTCCCCCAATCACATCCTCACCGTCATAAAACACGGCTGATTGACCAGGTGCGATACCTCTTACGTTAGCCAGGAACTCTACCTTCATCTGATTGCCGTCTTGTGGATAGAGCTGTGCCATCACGCCTCGATCGTTATATCTCACCATCGTCCGGGACTCTAATCCAGCTGGGATGGTCTCATATTTCTGCATGTTGATCTCGGAGACGATCATGCCATTGCGCATAAGATCGTCGGCTTCACCTAGTACGACCACATTGTCTTCTGGTCTGATCTCCGTTACATACTTCGGTGTCTTAAATCCTCCACCGAGACCCTTGCGCTGACCTATCGTGTAAAATGGATAGCCATCGTGCTCGCCAATTATAGTGCCCTGTTGGTCAATGAATGTACCGCCTGCAACTTGTTCTTCTAATCCAGGTACACGGCGCTTAAGAAATCCTCGATAGTCATTATCTGGCACAAAGCATATCTCATAGCTTTCGGCCTTTTTGGCCAATGACTCGTAGCCTCGATCTGCCGCCATCTGCCGTATTTCTGGCTTAGTGTAATCGGCTAGTGGAAATTTGCTTCTTGCCATACAGTCCTGATCCAGACCCCAAAGGACATAAGACTGATCCTTATTGAGGTCTTTGGCTCGAGTGATGTGGTACCTGCCGTCAGTCTGATTAATCTTAGCATAGTGACCTGTAGCGATGAATTCACAATCCATAGCATCGGCGCGCTTGAGGAGGGCTGACCACTTGATATGTGTGTTGCATAGAATGCATGGATTAGGTGTGCGACCTGCGATATACTCATCTACGAAATCGTCTATGACGTAATCTCCAAACTCCTCTCTGATGTCTATGATGAAATGATGGAAGCCCATCTCCACAGAAACTTCTCGAGCGTCGTTGATGCTATCTAAGCTACAGCATCCTGTTTCCTTCTTCGACCCTCCTGAGCTGGCGTAATCCCAAGTCTTCATAGTAATACCTATCACTTCGTAGCCAGCTTCGTGCATTAGCATGGCAGTCACAGTGCTGTCAATGCCACCGCTCATAGCTACTAATATCTTTCCGTGCTTACTCATAATGCCTCGTTATCACGATTAATGGTGCAAAATTATCAAAGTTGACATCCATTTTATTGTTTACTTAACGTTACATAGCTTTATTTTCAAGTCTTATAGTCATAACTAAACAAATCTTAAGGAATGTCTTTCAATATTAAAGTGGCAATATCCCTAATTGCTGGAATCCTATTATTTATCTCTTGTGCCGTCAATCCGGTTACCGGAAAGAAAGAAATAAACTTTATATCTGCAGAACAAGAACTTGCCCTCGGAGCTGAGTCGGATCCAGCCATAATTGCCAACTATGGCCTATATGACGATGATGAGATTCAGGCATTTATCAATGAAAAAGGTCAAGAGATGGGAGCTATATCGCATCTCCCAGACTTGGAGTATAAATTCAGAATATTAGATTCTCCTGTCGTAAACGCCTTTGCAGTTCCAGGCGGCTACGTATATTTTACTCGAGGGATTATGGCTCATTTCAACAATGAGGCGGAGTTTGCTGGTGTATTAGGTCACGAGATCGGACATATCACAGCTCGACATAGTTCGGCTCAGTTATCTAAGCAGCAATTGTACGGCGGGTTGTTCGTGGCAGGGATGATTGTATCGCCAGAGTTTAGACAGTTAGGAGAGCTTGCTCAGCAAGGTCTCGGATTGATGTTCCTCAAGTTTGGTAGAGATGATGAGAGCCAGTCTGATGAATTAGGTGTGTCATATAGCACCCAGATAGGCTATGACGCCAATAAGATGGCAGGGTTCTTTGAGGTGTTACATAGACTACAGACTCAGGCGGGTGTATCAATACCGACGTTCCAATCGACACATCCAGATCCTGTTGATAGATTTAATACAGTGCACCGACTTGCTGATGCATATCAGGCAGAATCAGGAAAAACTGATTTTAAAGTGGGCCGCGATGAGTATCTACAACTCATTGATGGGATGATCTTCGGCGAGGATCCAAGACAAGGATTTATAAAGTTTAACACATTCTTTCACCCAGAGTTGAAGTTTTATTTCCCTGTGCCTCCAGAGTGGCAGATCGTCAACACGCCACAGATGGTTCAGATGGCTGCACCGGATGGCAAAGCGTTGATGATTATGACCTTATCACCACAGCAGAATCTTCAAGCGGCAGTGCAAGCAACGGTGGAGCAAGATCGCTTAGAGGTATTAGAATCAACCGAGACTACAGTTAATGGATTACCTGCTGTAGCCTTGGTGTCGACTGTCGCACAACAACCAGCACAAGCTGGTCAGCAGCAAGCGGAACAGCCAGATTTAAGAATACTTACCTACTTTATAGAGTATAATGGCTTAATCTACATCTTTCATGGCTTGACAGCAACTGCAGATTTTAATACATATGTAAGAACCTTCAGCAATACGATGCAAAACTTCGACATACTTACCGATCCTAACATGATCAATGTCTCACCAGATCGTCTCAAGATCCGTAAGGTTAATCGTGCTGCGACACTTCAGTTAGCTCTCAATAGCCTCGGTGTTCCTGCCGATGAGATGGAGTCAATAGCGATTCTGAATAACATGCAGCTAACTGAGCAGCTGCCTGCAGGAACATGGATCAAAACCGTTGAGCTGGGTACTGGCAATTTCCATCAATAAGCTAAATTTTAAGAATAGAACAAGAGGTCTTCTGAGCAATCAGGAGGCCTTTTTATTTTGTCCGCACTCGATGTCGTACTAGTGAATTAAAATTTAGTTTTTACTTTCAATCCCCTAAATCAAGATGATTATAATTATGAAATATGTATTTCTGTGTATTGCAGCCCTGTTGTCACTGCAACTTACGAGTCAAACTGACTCTGTACTAATCAATTCATCAAGCTATTCTTCACTGAAGTTTAGAAATATAGGACCATCTATCACCTCGGGAAGGATTGCGGACATAGCCATTCATCCAGAAGATAACAGCGTTATGTATGTTGCCGTGGGGTCTGGAGGAGTTTGGAAAACGGTCAATGCTGGAACAACTTATGAGCCAATATTTGATGGAGAGTCCTCCTATTCGATAGGATGTGTGACTATAGATCCAAATAATCCACATACCGTATGGGTTGGTACAGGCGAAAATGTAGGAGGACGTCACGTAGGATTTGGTGATGGCATATATAAAAGTGATGATGATGGCGCAAGTTGGACTCACATGGGTTTAAAAGCAACAGAGCACATCTCTCGTATCATCGTACATCCCGATAATTCAGATGTTCTATTAGTCGCAGCTCAAGGTCCTCTCTGGAGCAGTGGAGGCGAGCGAGGATTATATAAATCAACCGATGGTGGTCAATCATGGTATAAAACACTCGGCGATGACGAATGGACTGGAGTAACTGAAGTCATAATGGATCCAAACAATGCTGATGTATTGTATGCTGCCACTTGGGATCGACATCGGACAGTAGCGGCATATATGGGCGGTGGCCCTGGTTCTGCCGTGTACAAAAGTACTGATGGTGGAGAGACATGGAATAAAACAGTAAAGGGCTTGCCTCAGTCTAACCTTGGTAAAACTGGATTGGCTATATCACCATTTAACTCTGACGTGATCTATGCGGCAATAGAGACGGATCATGCTACCGGAGGATTATATATTTCACGTAATCGTGGCGCGAGTTGGACGAGACAATCTGATATGATATCTGGAGGTACTGGACCTCATTATTATCAGGAGCTATATGCAGATCCACATCACGAAGGACGCATCTATCTGATGAACAACAATGTCCTCGTTTCCGATGATCATGGTAAGAACTATAGACGTATTAATGAAGACAATAAGCACGTAGATACGCATGCGATTAGCTGGCGAGAAAATGATCCAGACTATGTGATTATGGGTACAGATGGGGGGCTTTATGAAACCTTCGATGGACTCAAGACTTGGAGATATACACGCAACTTGCCCCTGACGCAATACTACAAGGTTGCCGTTGATGATAGCGAACCATTTTATCGCATTTATGGAGGCACGCAAGACAATGGCTCCCATGGAGGGCCTTCTCGGACGATGTATGAGGACGGTATCCGCAATCGTCACTGGGATGTGGTCTTAGGTGCTGACGGTCATCAGTCTGCTACAGAGCCTGGTAATCCCAACATTACCTATGGAGAGTTCCAAGAGGGATTCCTATGGCGTATAGATCATACCACTGGAGAGACTACGTACATACGACCTGAAGTAGGTCCTAATGAGCCATATGAGCGTTTCAACTGGGATGCACCCATATTGGTCAGCTCTCATAATCCTACGAGGGTGTACTTCGCTTCGCAGCGAGTGTGGCGCTCAGATAATCGAGGCGACGACTGGACAGCTATTAGTCAGGATTTAACCAAGAATCAAAACAGATTTGAGTTGCCTATTTTGGGTAAACAGCAGAGTTTTGACAATGCTTGGGATGTAAACGCCATGTCCAACTATAACACGATTACTTCATTAGGCGAGTCTCCGCTAAATGAAAACCTGCTTTATGCTGGTACGGATGATGGTGGCATACAGGTGACAGAAGATGGAGGAGCTAACTGGCGAAGTGTGAATTTGAGCAGAGTGTCAGGATTACCGAGCACTGCATTTGTAAATGATATTCGAGCGGATTTGCACAATGAAGGTACGGTCTATGCGTGCTTGGATAACCATAAGTACGGAGATTACAAGCCTTATCTTTTGAAGAGCACTGACAGAGGAGTTACTTGGCGAAGCATGGCAAATAATCTGCCCGAAAAATTATTAGTGTGGAGAATAGTTCAAGATCATGTGGATCCTAATCTACTGTTTATAGCTACAGAGTATGGCATTTACTTTAGTGGCAATGCTGGTGCGGAGTGGATTCAATTGACGGGAGGATTACCAACTATTTCTTTTAGAGATATTACGATTCAAAGGAGAGAAAATGATTTAGTAGCTGCATCATTTGGTCGTGGCTTCTATGTGTTAGATGACATCAGCCCACTGAGAAACATTCCTGACAATGTCTCCAAAGACACTGAGGGCAAATTGCTTGCTACGAGGCCTGCTCAGTGGTATGCCCAGCGACAGGGTATGTATGCTCAGGGAGATAACGAATACAAAGCCGAGAATCCAGCATATGGAGCAACATTTACCTATTTCTTAAGAGAAGGACTTTCAGATAGCGCTAAAAAACTACGTAAGCAGAGTGAAAAGAAATTATCCAAAGCGGGTAGAGACGTTCCATTTCCAGGTTGGGACGAACTTGATGCTGAGTCCGCACAGGAGTCTGGAGGAATGTTCCTTACCATCCGAGATGCTCAAGGGACCGTACTCAATCGAGTCAAAGCCTCTAGCGCTAAAGGGATGAACCGGACAACGTGGAATCTCAGCTTAGCGTCTAATCGTCCTGTTAGCTTAGAACGTCCAAGTGGAAGAGGAAGAGGAGGATTTAGAGGAGGCAATGGTGGATATCAGGTGACACCTGGCACTTATAATGTGACATTGTCTAAGATCGATCAAGGCGAAGAAACTATCATAGATGGTCCAATGGATTTCCAGGTAGTCCCATTAATGGAAGCGTCTATCAAAGGTGCATCTTATGATGAGATAGCTACGTTCAGATCGCAGTTCGAAGGATTTAGCAATGACTTAAGAAAGACCTCTCGCTCGCTCGATAAGAGCCAAAAGATGGTCAACGCAATGGCGACAGCATTTAGCCGAGCAGATCAACAGCCCTATGAACTGTTGAGTGATATTAATGCACTCAAAGAGTCGTTGAGATTAATCGATCAGCAGATGAATGGTAATGAGAGTAAAAATGTAGTTGGTGAGAAGAATAATCCCACACCTGGTGATGCCAATTTGCTCGGATGGGTGGCCTTAAATGGTACTTATGGACCGACAGGAAATCATAAGAAAGCGTTTAGGCGAGCAGTCGGTCAGATGACTACCATCAAATCTGAACTCGAAAAAGTGGTGGATCAATTACCAGCTATAAGGCAAAGGTTGGCTGATATCGGAGCGCCTGAGATTGAAGAGTAAAGTCTACAGCTAAAGACAAATACATAGGCAGTCGCAACATTTGTTGTGACTGCCTTTTTTAATTCTGTGTTATATCTTTCCGTCATAATCTTGAATACTTAATGGATATAGAGTTGTGGCAGCTGGCGATCTACTTTTTTGTCGTAGCTCTTGTATATGGCTCAGCGGGCTTTGGTGGTGGCTCAAGCTACCTAGCGATTCTGGCACTCACCGCCATCCCATTTATTGAGATTAGGATGCTCGCATTGTTATGCAATATTGCCGTGGTTACTGGCAGTGTCTATTTAACTTGGCGCAGTAAGCTACTCGATTTAAAGCGAGTATTGCCGTTAGTCTTGTTGAGTATTCCCTGTGCTTATATCGCTGGGACAATAGCGATCAAAGAGCAAATATTCTTTTACCTATTAGGCATTACATTGATCATCGCTGCTACACTTATGTTAATTCCGAAGTTTGCTCGAAGCGATCGCTCAGAATACAGACAGTCTCATTTACTGAATGCGATAATCGGTGGATCTATTGGATTTCTATCTGGCATGGTCGGAATAGGGGGAGGGATATTCCTATCTCCTATACTGTACCTGACTGGATGGGGGCGTGCCAAGGTAATTGCCGCAACCACAGCATTTTTTATTCTTGTCAATTCCATTGCGGGACTTGCAGGACAGATCTATACCAATGGTTGGGTCCTGAACTCTACAGAAGTGATCGTATTGATAATCGCAGTTATAATAGGGGGGCAATTAGGCATTAGACTTACCATTAATAGATTAAGCCCGATCACGGTTAAGCGTGTTACAGCAGTGTTGATATTGATTGTGGCAGTCCGTTTATTATTGTAGAATAAGCTTAGGGCCGAATACAATACGTCTTCGAATATCTTGATCTTCAGATCATTAGATTGTAGATATAGTTTTGGTGAAGCCGATGAAATTTTGATGTATTCTGAGTGCTGAGATCAATCCAAAGTATACGCATAAGAAAAATTTATGGATCAATAAAATTTATAAGATAAAATTATCAATATAATTATTTTCCTTTG